>JAZRYQ010000219.1:0-11897 GCA_045600805.1 Candidatus Alloscillospira sp.
ACGCAATGCGCATTTATCACTCTTTGATTTGAAAGGGCTTTTACGGTGAAAACACTAAAAAGAATTCTTTTTCTGATTTTAACGCTTTCTCTTTTGATATCGTTATGCTCCTGCGGAAAGGAAAAAAACGAGGTCATCGTATCCGATGTCCCCATTATCGAAGCATCGCTTGAGGCGGAAACAGACGGCAGCAGTCCCTCCACAGGGCATTCCGCATTCATTCTGAGATTCTTTCCGTCGAGTTCTCTCAATCCCATAACGTGCACCGACCGGTATAATGACGTGATAACAAGTCTGATTTACGAAGGGCTTTTCCGGCTTGACAAGCATTTCAGACCGGAAAAAGTCCTCTGCGACAGTTACACCACCGAGGACGGAAAGCAATTCTTCTTTTCGCTGATAAATGCAACCATGCATGACGGTTCTGCCCTTACCGCGACCGATGCGGCTTATTCTATCAATCTTGCAAGAAGCACCACCCGTTATTCTTCAAGACTGTCAAACATCAAATTCTGCGGCGTGACCGAGGACGGTCTGCTTGAGATCGACCTGGAAACCTCGGATTACAGCCTTCCGGCGCTTCTTGATATCCCCATCATCGAATACGGCACGGGAAATGATTATTCCCCGGTCGGCACAGGTCCGTATGTTTACAACGAGACGGGAAATTATCATCACCTTTCTGCGTTTTCACAGCACAGAAGCTATGAAGCTCTCCCGTATAATGCCGTGTATCTCAGGAGCATTGCCGACGGTGAGCTTGTCGAAAACTTCGATGAAGGGCAGCTCAGCCTACTGTGGGACGACGCGATCGATAACACGCCCGTGAATCTTTACGCGACTCACGAAAACCGCCGTTATGATACGAGCATACTTCAATACATCGGCTTCAGCTCAAGCTCGACGCCGATGAACGATATCAATCTCCGCCGCGCCGTAGCCTGCTGTATTGACCGCGATCATATCGTCAAGGATATTTACGGAGGAAATGTCCGCTCCGCTCCGCTGATATTAAACAGCGGTTATTACGCGTATTCCGAGCTTTGGGAGAGCGCGTGGAATTATTCCATGATGGACATAAAGCGCCATCTTGATGCCTCCGAGCTGCTTGATACAAACGGTGACGGGTATCTTGAATATCCCGTTTTCGGTGAATATCAGCCGATGTTTATCACGTTCGTTGTGTACTCCGGCAATTCGCAGAAGGTCGAAATCGCGCGCGATATCGCGCAGAAGCTCAGAAGCGCAGGTCTGTACATCGACCTGGAGGAGCTTGACTGGGCGGATTATCTCAAAACCGTGCAGGGCGGCTATTTTGATTTATATCTTGCCGAGGCGTCGCTTCCGCAGAGCTTTGATTTTACCCCGCTTCTTTCTCCGGGCGGCAAACTCGATTACGGAGAGATGGGGACCTCGTCAAACAGCGCGCTGTGCCATGCTTTTCTGGACGCCGTCACGGATGAAGAGAAGCTTGCCGCCGCAAAAGAGCTCTGCACAACGATAACCGACAAGGTGACGATCATCCCGCTTGTGTACAGGCAGTACAATGTTTACACGCACCGCGGCGCGATATCCGATTTTACGCCGACGATCTCGGGTGTTTTCTCGAATATTACCGAATGGAAAATCAACTGATGATAAATATATATTTTAGGAGGACATAACCATGACAGACAGAAATCTTCTTGAGCGTGCACATGATGCAATGTCAAATTCTTATACACCGTATTCAAGATTCCCGGTAGGCGCGGCGATCGAATGTACCGACGGCTCCGTGTTTACCGGCTGCTCGATCGAGAACTGTTCGCTTTGCTGCACGATGTGCGCCGAGCGTGTAGCCGTCGGCAACGCGATAAGCGCAGGTCATACGGATTTTCTGCGTATCGCCATCGTATCAAACGGCACGGACTATACTTTCCCGTGCGGCACCTGCCGGCAGGTGCTTGCCGAGTTTTCTCCGAATATGGAGATTCTCTGCGCACGCGGCGACGGCAGATATGTAAGCTACAATCTTAAAAACATGCTTTCTTCTCCTTTCACAAAAGAGCATCTCGAGTAAAAACCCGTAAATAATAAATGTACTGTTTTTCTTAATCGTTTGGGGGTGTTGATATGGATGATAGTACAAGAAAATTCGATATCGTAACAAAGCGCGCGGAAATGCACGAAATATTGCTGACCGTTTATGAATCTCTGCGCTTAAAGGGTTATGATCCGATAAACCAGATAGTGGGTTATCTTCTGTCCGATGACCCGACATATATAACAAACTACAAAGGCGCACGAAATCTGATCTGCCGTCTTGACCGCGATGAGCTTTTGCAGGAGCTTGTCACACATTATCTGGAAAGTGGCAGATAATGTCTGTACACACGTTTTTATTGACAATACGTCTGAAAACATGGTACAATAATTTATTCTCTCACATTAGGAGGCATACTCATGGCGAAAAAAATTGCTCTTGAATACAAGGGTCATCCTCTTCGCAGGAAGGATAATCTGATTTATTACGGCAGTATGGCTGACAAATATATTATCATGCTTCAGATAATGGAAACGAAAAAAGTCAACGATATGGATGTCGCCACGCGCGTATCCGTTCAGCTCCAGCTTACGGACCCCGACCTCAAATCCAAGGACAGAATCGTAAAAAAGAGTGAAAAGAACGGATTATATGACGCAATGGATATTGCATACGTCTGGCTCACAAGAGCTTTGTCAAACAATCAGTAAACACTGACGGAAAGGTAAGGAAATGAAAGCTATCAAAAAAATAACATGCTCTGTTATGGCTGTCCTCATGCTTATGTCCTTTGTGTGTACAAGCTCACTGGCTGCAGGTACGATAGCATACGGAGCGGGCACGGTAAACGCTTCCGCGCTCAATATCCGTTCCGGTCCGGGAACGAATTATACAGCCGTAAATGTCGTAAAAAACGGCGAGCGTGTCGTGATCATCGAAAAAACGTCCGCAAGCTGGTACAGAATAAACTATAACGGCACAGGCGGTTATGTTGCTTCCGAATACCTCAAGGACGTTTCCGCAAAAGCGGAGCTTGCCCTGACCGGCAAGATCAATGATTCCGGTGTTCGTTACAGAAGCTCTCCGTCAACAGCCGGAGATATCCTCGGTACGCTCAGCACCGGCGCATCCGTTAAGGTGTCCGGCATTGAGTCAGGGTGGTACAAAATTTCAGTATCGGGCAAAACCGGCTATATGCGTTCCGATTACATAACGATAACCGGCGCCGATACATCCTCCGCACCGGCACCGGCACCAACGCCGACTCCGGCACCGGCGGAAACATCCGAAAGCGTCAAAGGTCTTGTAACCGATAACTACGTCAATTTCCGCACTGCCGCGACGACAAGCTCGAACATTATCCGTATGCTCAACAAAAATACGGAAATCGAGATCCTCGAGAAAAACGGAAGCTGGTATAAAATAAGCTATAACGGCACAGTCGGTTATATGAGCAGTTCATATATCAAGGAAGCAGGCTCAGCGCCGACGCCTGCGCCCGCTCCGTCGGATAACTTCACGGTCGAGGAAATGGACATCGACGGATATGTGAATGACAGCTACGTCAGAATGCGTACAGGCCCCGCCACGAGTTACAGCATCATTTATACGCTCGGTACAAACACCTCGGTGCATGTTACGGGCAGGACAAACGGCTGGTATCGCATAGAATACAACGGCAAAACCGGTTATATGTGCGATGATTACGTCACGATCGGCTCTGTCGTTCCGTCAAGCGAAGGCACGGAACGCGGTCGCGAGATAGCCGAATACGCCAAGCAGTTTGAGGGTTACAGATATGTTTACGGCGGCGCGACACCGTCCGGCGGATTTGACTGCTCCGGCCTTGTTTATTATGTGTATCACACGCACTTCGGATATACGATCGAGCGCGGCGCGGGCAGCCAGTATGCGTACAGCGGTAAATACATAACAAAATCAGAGCTTCAGCCGGGCGATCTTGTATTCTTCTCGTCAAACGGCTTCTCCTCCGTAACGCATGTAGGTCTTTATCTCGGCGGCGGCAAATTCATCCACGCCTGTGATTCCGACCACGGCGTAATTATCAGCGACCTTACATCGACCCACTACACAAGCCAGTATTACGGCGCAAAGCGTATAATTTAAATTCCGCATTTACAAAATAGCAAACTTACTGTAAACTTACTTTAAGTTTGCTGTTTTTGTGATATACTGTGTTATGATTGGAGGCGACTTCAAGTGAATAACAAATCAAAAGATGTAATCGAATGGGTCGTAACAGCAGCGCTTATTTTTGTGATATGGCCGATCGGTCTTTTTTTACTGTTTTTAAAGCTGAAAAAATCAAACGAGCAGGACAAAAAATCGAACACGACCTACAGCAGCGTCAAAAAATCGGACAATTCGGTTTACGGCTCCGTGAAGCAGACAACTTATCAGCGCAGCACATACAGTACTGCCCGCAATACCGCGCAGAAAAAAACTTCTGCTCCCCAAAAAACAAATTCAAAGCCTTCCACGCAGCCTGTAAACCGTCAAAAGCCGAAAAGCACCGCGGCGATCATCCTTCTGATTGCTTCCATTGTACTTCTGATTGACGGTTGCAAAAGTCTGTTCGATTATCTCAGCTTCAACGCCCTGTTTATAGAGGACGCCGTCCGTGCTGCTTTCTATCTTCTCGGCGGCGGTGCATCTCTTTTTGCCAGTATTTTTCTTCACAGAAAAACAAAGCGCTATTTAAAATATCTGAACGTCATGGGCGTTGACGATGCGAAAAGCGTTCAGGAGATCGCAACCGCTACGGGTTTTTCGCAGATGCGTGTCCGCAAGGATCTTGATTATATGGCAAACCGAGGCTATTTCGGCCCCGAGGCTTATTTTGACGTCGGACTTGACAGTATCGTCATTTCCCAGGAGGCTGCCGAGAATGAACGGAATATAAGATATGCACAGGAGGTCGTAAACGCGCCGAAAGAAGCGCCCTCAACCGATAAGTATGATAAAGCCATTGACCGCCTGCGGGATCTGAACAATTCCATCAAAGATGAGTCAATTTCCGCAAAAGCCGCAAAAATTGAAGTGCTGGCGGAAAAGATTCTGAAAATCGCACGGGAAAATCCGGAAAAAGAATCCGAAATCAGAAAATTCTATGAGTATTATCTGCCCTCGACGGAAAAACTGCTGCGCTCTTACAGTGTTTTGGAAAAACAGGGTATTTCCGGCTCCAACATAACGACCACAAGAGCGGAGATCGAGCGCATATTGGATACGCTTATCGTCGGTTACGAAAAACAGCTTGACAATCTGTTCGGTTCTGACGCCATTGATATTTCTTCGGATATCGACGTTCTTGAAACCATGCTCAAGCAGGACGGGCTCACCGGCGAAACGCTGGGCGGACATTAAACACGCGAGCGCTGCAAAACACATGTTTGCAGCGCTCTTTTCATATTCCCGTACATATCCAGTAAATAAACCCGTATATCACGCTCGCGCTAAGCCCGTACACGATCACAGGCCCCGCGACCGTGAACATTTTTGCGCCGAGGCCTGTCACAAGTCCCTCCGCTTTGAATTCTATCGCCGGCGACGCGACGGAATTTGCAAAGCCCGTTATCGGGACGAGTGTTCCCGCGCCGGCGAATTTTGCGATTTTATCATAAATCTGCAAGCCCGTCAGAAGAACGCCGAGCAGAATAAGGCAAAGCGAGGTCGCTGTCGCGGCGCTTTTTGTATCAAGCCCCGCAGCGGAAAAACCGTCGTTTATCGCCTGTCCGATACAGCAGATGATCCCGCCGACAAAATACGCTTTTAATATGTTTTTTCCCATAGGGGACGGCGGAGATTTCTTTTTCACATATTCGTTGTATTCCTGCGGTGTCATTTTCATAATAACAAAGCCTTTCCGAAAGTACTTTATCATAGTTTTTCCGGAAAGGCTCGTATTATTCATGATAAAAATCCGTCAGCGAATAGATAAGCTCCCAGTCGATTTCATCAAAGATATAAAATCCCGCCTGCGTGATTTTCTCTCCGAAATATGTGACTGACAGATAATGCTCCGTCACATCCAGTCCGACAAGGCCTCCGTTCGGTTTATCAAACGTGATGACGATTTCTTTTCCGTCTTCATCAAAGCCATACTCGCCCGAAAGCGTGTAAACCTCAAGTCCGGCAAGATACTCTATCAGGGCTTTTTCATCATTGCATTGACAGAAATGAAACCCGTCATACGAAGCAATGTCAAACCCCATATTGCTCACTGCGTAATTTTCCGGTTCGCCGTTAAACAGGATATCGGACACCGTCGTTTTCCCGTATGCAAGCGCCGTCATACCGCTTGTCATCAAAAGCACAGCCAGTATAATTCCCGCTGTAAACCCGCCGATGAGCGTTTTACGCGGCTTGACGATACTCTTGATGCGATATTTTAACGATTTTGCCGTTGCGGAAAGGCAGGTCGTAAACCCTCTTTCATCACCCGTCGCAGATAATATAAGCTCCGCGTATTGCTTTCGTTCTTCCGCATTTGCTTCAAGAAGCACAAGCTCGTCACAGGAGCGCTCCGTGTCCTCGGCGCATTTGCGTTTTGTCAGCCAGATAAACGGATTAAACCAGCATATCGCGGTGCAAAGCGATAAAAACACCTTCATCCAGCAGTCACCGTGCAGAATGTGGATAAGCTCATGGCGGAATATCAAATCAAGCTCGCTGTCTGTATACTCTCTGTCCGGAAGCACGACGCAAATGCTTTTCTTGAATAGCCCTATCGACAGCGGTGTAGATACATACTCTGAGCGGACTATTCGATAATTTGCTTTTTTCACGGCAAATTCCTGTTGAATACTCTCCCAAAGGCTCAGTATTTCGGGCGTTTCCTCTTTTTCGGCATGTTTCAGAATGCTGCGTCTGAATTTCAGATGATTGATCATGTTCCAAAGCATAATCGCCGCGAAACCGATAAACCAAACAAAAGCCGCGATTTTTGCAAAGCTTCCCTCCGTTTTTATGACAAAGACAGGTTTCATACATGCCGAGCCAAAACTTGCTGTCACATACAGCATGTTCGGCAATATCCACAAAACTGCACATGCTCTTGCACTGATGAATTTCCGGAAAAGCGGAAGCAATATCATCAAAAGAGCATAATAAACGCTTATATGCAAAAAGACTCCAAAACACATTCCTAAAATTGAACTCACTGTATATCTGCCGTGCGGATACACAATTGAAATTATTCCCGCAATGATTAAATAAGTCGGAAGCATAATAGGGTTTATTATCGGCGCATAAAGACTTCGCTGGGAATTGTTTTCTCGGAACTCTTTATCATATCGTGCATACATTGTATATGTGATTGCAGTGCTCGCAAAAAGAATAAAAAAACCGTAAATCAAAACATATATCATAGTTCACCTCTGTCAAGAAGCTCGCGCAGCTCACGAAGCTCCTCTTTTGTCAGTCCGCTGTCGCACAGCGCGTTTGCAAACGCGCTTATGCTCCCGCCGCACAGTCTTTTTACAAAGCTTCTGCTCTGCGCGGCGAGATATTCTCTTTTTGTGACCTTCGGAGAATACACGCCCGCTCGTCCCGCCTTTTCAATGCTTATAAAACCGCGCTCGGAAAGACGCGATAAAAGCGTCAACAGCGTCGTTACCGCCATCGGGTGAGATTTTTCAAGTACGCTCTCGATATCCGCCCTCGTTGCCGGTATATCACATTCCCATATCGCCTGCATGACGGTGAGCTCGGCGTCGGGCAGTCTTTTCATATCCAAATCGCTCATCCTCTCTTCTACATTTGTAGTAATTCTACACTTGTAGAAGCAATTTGTCAAGAAAAATCCTCTCTGTTTTTCAGAGAGGATTCGTTTTACATGAATTTTTCGGGAAACGGCAGGTCAAGCAGTGTTCTTCTGACGGTGTCAAGCGCCATATTGGATGCCATCGCTCTGGCACGCGGTCTTTGCGCGCCGCAGAAAACCTTTCTTGCAAACGCTTTGTCAGCCGAAGCAAAGCCGATGTAGACAAGCCCCACGGGATTTCCCCGGTCGTCTGAGTCCGGCCCCGCCACGCCCGTGAGTGACACGGCAATATCCGCGCCGAATTTTTCACGCGCCCGCTTTGCCATTTCGATCGCAACCTCGGGGCTTACCGCGCCTTTTTCAGCTAAAAGTCCGCCGTCAACGCCGAGAATTTTCTCTTTTGCGCTTGTCGCGTACGTGACGGCGCCGCCGAGAAATACTTTGGATGCTCCCGGGATATCCGTCATGCGCTTGGCGACAAGTCCGCCCGTGCAGGATTCCGCCGTGCACATCGTAAGCCCGCGCTCTTTCAGAATATCGGATACCGCCTCTTCAAGCGATTCGATATCAACGCCGTAAACAAAATCCCCGATTGTTTCCTTTACCTTTTCAATTACGGGCTGCATCATCGCGTCGGCAATTTCGTCCGTTTCCGCTCTTGCCGTCACGCGAAGCATGACTTCTGCTTCTTTTGCATACGGTGCAAGCGTCGGATTTGTCATACCTGTCATAATATCGTACAGCTTATCCTCGACGCTGCTTTCTCCCATGCCGAAAATGCGTATATTATGGGATTTGATCTCAACGCCCGAAAGCGCCTTCAGATACGGTATTGCGCCGCTTTTTATCATCGCGCGGCACTCGCGCGGCGGCCCCGGCAGCATGAGAACATGCACGCCGTCAGCGCAGAAGCCACATCCGGGGGCTGTTCCGCATGTATTGTAAAACACGGTACAGCCAACGGGCAGATACGCCTGACGCAAATTGTTCTCCGTCATCGGCGCGCCGTTTAAATGCTTTGCAAACAGTTCGCGGATATTTTCCGCTGCTTTTTCGTCAAAATACAGCTCTTTTCCGAAGCATTCGGCAAGCGTCTGTTTTGTGAGGTCATCATACGTCGGCCCGAGACCGCCCGTCGTGATGATGATATCCGCGCGCTTTTTTGCGATTTCGACCGCTTCGCGCACTCTTTTCGGGTTGTCTCCGACTACCGAATGATAGTAAACATTGATCCCGAGCTCCGACAGCGCGTTTGAAACGTCCTGCGCGTCGGTGTTCGCTATATTACCGAGGAGGATTTCCGTCCCGACGGCGATGATTTCCGCAACGTGATTCACAGTGTAAGCTTCACCCTTTCTATTCCGGCAATTGCCTCATTAACAAGCGCGTCAACATCCAGCACGCTCTCGGCATCAACGACCTCGGATACGACCGGTTTTGTCTTCGGATGCCGCGGCGTAAACACCGTGCAGCAGTCCTCATACGGAAGTATCGAGGTTTCAAACGTACCGATTTTTCTCGCGATTTTTACGATCTCTTCTTTATCCAAGCCTATCAGCGGCTGAAGCACGGGCAGAGAAATGCAATCCTGCGTGACAGCCATCGCTTCCATCGTCTGGCTTGCGACCTGCCCGAGATTTTCGCCTGTGACCAGCGCTTTTGCTCCGTTTAACTCCGCGATTTTTTCGGAAATACGCATCATAAATCTCCGCATGATGAGCGTGAAGTATTCTTCGGGGCATTTATTGCGTATTTCCTCCTGAATATGCGTGAACGGCACGATTTCCACCGTCATTCTGCCGCAGTATTTTGTAAGCTGCTTGGCAAGCTCCAGTACCTTCTGCTTTGCAAGCTCGGATGTGTACGGAAACGAGAAAAAGTGGACGGGAATGACGGATATTCCGCGCTTTGCTATCATGTACGTCGAAACGGGACTGTCGATCCCGCCGGACAAAAGCGAAACGGCTCTGCCGTTTGAGCCGACGGGCATACCGCCTGCGCCATGTATCGCCGGCCCGTGAACATAGGCGGCAAGGTCGCGTATTTCAATATTGACGACGACCTCCGGCTCATGCACATCAACTTTTGTATTCGGAAATTCCTCCGAAAGCAAACCGCCGACATACTGCGAAAGCTCGATAGACGTCATTGGAAAACGCTTATCCGAGCGCTTTGATTCGACCTTGAACGATTTTGCGTTTTCAAGCGTCTCGCGCAGATACTCCTTTGCCGCAGCAAATATCGCGTCCTTGTCTTTTTCACATGCCGCGGCGCGTGAAAGCGAAGCGATACCGAATATCGTCATGGCCGCTTTTATCGCGCCGTCCATATCGAAAAATTCGTCCTTCGGCTCAACATACATTGTTGACTGTATGCAGTAAACCGAAAATTCTCCGAACGGCGCAAGGCGGCGTCTGATGTTCGCGATGAGCTTCATTTCAAAGCTCTTCCTGTTAAGCCCTTTTAACACGATCTCTCCGAGCTTTAAAAGCAAAATATCCTGCATTTTCTGATTCTCCTTATTTGCCTTGGTGTAAATCATATGTTCTGTATTGTATCGCCTCCGCTATGTGCTGAGGCTTTATATTTTCCGACCCGTCAAGGTCTGCGATCGTGCGCGCTACCCGTCTTATCCTGTCATACGACCTTGCGGTGAGCGCCATGGCGTCATACGCCGCGCGCATGAGCTCCCGACAGTCATCATCGAGCCCGCAGAATATGTCCATCTGCGCAGGAGTCAGATTTGCGTTGCACGTCACGCTGCGCTCTTTCTGCTTTTCCCGCGCGGAATTGACACGTTTTCTGATCTCCGCGGAGCTTTCGCCCGTGCTTTTCTCGGAAAGCTCGTCAAACTCCAGTGCCGGTACCTCCGTGATAATATCAATCCTGTCAAGAAGCGGACCGGATATCCGGCTGTGATAGCTCTCGACCGAGCGCTCCGAGCAGATGCATCGGCCGGACGGATGCCCGTACCAGCCGCATTTACACGGATTCATCGCGCAGACAAGCATGAAACGTGCAGGATATGTCACGGTATACGCCGCGCGCGATATCGTCACCTGTTCATCCTCGATCGGCTGTCTGAGCGTTTCAAGCGCGAAACGCGAAAACTCGGGAAGCTCATCAAGAAACAGTACCCCGTTGTGCGCAAGGGATATCTCTCCCGGTCGCGCGCTCGCCGTTCCTCCCGTCAGTGCAGCGGGCGTCACGGTATGATGCGGTGAACGGAACGGGCGAACGGATACGACGGGCATATCCTTTCCCGTTATTCCGGCGACGGAGTGTATTCCCGTCGTTTCGAGCATCTCCTCGCGCGTCATATCGGGCAGGATACCGGGAAGCCTTTTGGCAAGCATACTTTTTCCCGAGCCCGGCGGCCCGACAAGCAGGATATTATGCCCTCCGGCTGCGGCGATCTCAAGCGCTCTTTTCACGCCTTCCTGCCCTTTTACATCCGCAAAATCGGGTATATTCTGCTCTGAGATGTATATTTCCGTATTTTCAACGGGCTTTATGGCGTCGCCGCCGTTAATATGCTCGAGCAGATTTTTCACATGCGCCACGGGATAGACCTCGATCCCTTCGGCAAACGCGGCTTCATTTGCGTTGTCCTCGGGAACAAACAGTTTTTTGTATCCCGCCTTTTTCGCGGCTATCGCCATGGGGAGCGCCCCCTGTACGGCTTTGACCTCACCGTTCAGCGAAAGTTCACCGATGACCGCGCAGTCCTCCGGAACAGCCTTTATCTGTCCGCCTGCCGAGAGTATGCCGAGAAGGATCGGAAGGTCATAGACCGTTCCGCCTTTTTTCTTGTCCGCGGGCGCAAGATTGATCGTGATGCGGCTCACGGGATATTTGTACCCGCAGTTTTTGATTGCCGCGCGCACTCTCTCCCTTGCTTCTTTTACCGCGTTGTCCGGTAATCCCACGATGTCAAACCCGGGAAGTCCAGATGACAGAAAGCACTCCGCCGTCACCTCATAGCCGTTTACGCCGACAAGTCCCAATGAATGTATTTTCGATATCATTTACTCCGCTCCCGACAAATAACGATTTAATATACAATAATCATATTATAGTCTATCAAAG
>JAZRYQ010000220.1:0-2957 GCA_045600805.1 Candidatus Alloscillospira sp.
CCGCCGACGGAAACGCCGAGGTATTCCCCGAATCCCGCGTGCGCTCCTTTGGCTTTATTGACCGACAGCGCGCACACCGGCGTGTCGTATTTCTCTATCGGCTCCGTACCGTAAGCAGCCAGTGCGCACACGGAATTTTCATCGAGATATGTGCTCAGGGCGGACAATACAATATCAAGTTCAGTCATTTTCTCTCCTTATAAGCTGCAATACAGCCTCCCAATGCTCGTTTTTCTCGGGAAAACTGATTTTCTCCGCTCTGAGCACGGCGTACACCGCCCCGTCAAAGGCCACGCTGTCGCCGTCCTCGAGCATCACGTTTTCCGGTGCAAGCATCAGGTATCTGCTTTCATCATAAGCGCCGAGCGGCGCTGTCCCTTCCAATCTGGGCCTTGCGCCGCTTTTTGAATACGGGCAGAGAAAGCAGGATATTTCGGTCTCACCGTCAGACCGTATCAGTCTGACGGAGTGACCGTATTTTCTGAATATTTCCGAAACCACGCTCATGTCTCCACTCCCGTAAACGCAAATCCGTCGTTTCTGAGATAGCCGGAAAGCATGAGTTCAGCTCGCTTTGCCATGTCGCCCGGATCAGCCGTTTTGCCGTTCACGGACAGACTGCCCGCGCGAAAACCGTTCTCCGGCTTTGCGCCGAGGTACATGGAAGCCGCCAAAAGTGCAGCGGATGCAATGAAAAGCTGTGGAAAATCCGAAATATCCGCATCTTTTTTGAGCTTGAATTCAAGCTCCTCTTCCGCCGCGGCAGCAAGGAGCTTCAAAAGCTCTCCCTCATCGTCGCATATCGCACACGCAGCCGAATATATCTCATTTACGTACATAGTTAAACCACCAGGATCTTTGACGCTCCCGTGTAGAGCTTTGCAAAACCGGATATGCTTGTAATAGATGCTCTTTCAAGCTGACGGTCGATGAGTCTGTCATATTCGACCTCGACGTCGGACGCCTTGATCATTTCAAGAGCGTACCCCTTGTCAAGACCGATCGCTTTTCCGGATGCAACAGCCGCGGTCTTGATGAGCTTTGCGCCGAGCGGATTTGTGAGCTCGCCCGTGCCCTGGAAATTAAGACCTGTGAGCGGATTCTGGAATTCGGAAAGTGACAGCATCTTGAGCATAACGTCGGGCGCGACCAGAATGGTGTTCATGTTGAACGGGTCAAACTTTGACCAGAACTCCAGAAGGGCAGCATAGGTAAGCGTACCGGATGTTCCGGTGATACCCGTGCCGATCGCGTATGAATCGGCGGCGTTTGAGTTGCCGTCGCCGTTCGTTATCACGTCGATGGCGTCGTCAAGGTGCATACGGGTTATCTGATTGCCTATTTGACGGAGCATGACGGAGAAAAGATCCAGATGCTGGAAGCGGATGGCTTCATAAGAAGCGACGAGCATTCTGCCGCGCTTGTGAAGCGTGACAAGATGATCCTGCACGCGGATCTCTGTCTGCGGGATCTCGGCGCCCTCTGCAACGCGGCGAAGAGACTTGTCGTCCTCGCTGTTGGCCGAGTACACGGAGCGGTAGTCAAGACCGTCAAACTTTGTCTCGGTAGCGCAGATACCCGGAAGGATGCTGCCCTCCTCCATACCTGTCTTTACGCTTCTTGAAACGTATTCGGGGAAAAGCACGGAGGAATCGGTAGTCTGGAAGAATTTTTCCACCTTGTCCGAATTTCCGCCTTTGACGCGGATACCGAAGCGCTTGAGCTGGCGCTGATACGCGTCCATGCTCTCGAACGCGGTTCCCTTGTATTTTTCGCTGGGGTCAAGCTCTTCAAGCACCTGCGTGAAGCTCTTACCTGTTTCGCGGTACATCCCCTTTTCAAGTCTGATGTTTTCAAAATTATAAGCCATGTTCTTTATCCTCCCGTCTTAAATGAAAAGACCTGCTGTTTTATCTGTTGTGTTGACATCAATAACGGTAACGGCTCTGCCGCCGCTTTCTGCGATTTTGACCTTGCCGCTTCCTGCGGCGATAAGGGACGCAGCGCCGACCGTCGGAGCAGTGCCTGTATATTCGCACTTAACGTAACCGCGCAGGATGACATTTACGGCGCCGCCGTCATCAGGACCGGCTGTAACACCGACGAAAAGGTCATCTGCCGAACAGGCGGCAACGGTACTGTTTGACGAAAGCTTGACCGGTACGCCTTTTGTAAGTGTTGCACTTGTGGCAAAGGTCGCCATTGTCTGACCGATACCTTCAAAAGAAATCTTCATAGTTTTTCCTCCATTTTAATCAGATCATATATTCTTTTTCCGGAGTGTAGACGCTCTTGCGCTCCTCACCGGAAAACTGTACAAGCGGCGGAAACAGCTCATCCGCCTTTTTTGAGAGACTTTCTCTCAGACTTTTCAGCTCGGAAAGCTCCATTTTTCCGCAAAGCGCGGAAAGGTTTTCCGCATTCCAGAGCTTCGTCATCGCGCCGAGGCGCACGACATCGGCTTTGACCGTCTTCAGATACTCTCTGCCCGCTTCCGCGTCTTTTTCAAGCTCACCGAGCTGTTTTGAGAATTTTCCGTCATAGGCAAACCGGCAAAGCTCACGGAGCGTTTTCGGCGCTTTCGCTTCAAGACCTTTTATCACACCGGCAGAAGTCTGCGCCGGTACGGCGACAAATGACCATTCGTATGCGTCCTGCGCGTCTTCAAGAATGCCGCAGCATATCTCATCTCCGTATTCTCCGCCTTTTTCGTGGAAACAGCCGTCCGTTCCGAGCGTCTTTCCGCATATACTGCATGTACATCTGCCCATGGCACAGCCCACGCTGACCTCCTTCTTGATACCACCGCGAATCTGATTTATCAGCTCCGCATTTTCCGGCGTATTCAGCATGTAAGCCTTCGCCTCGAGCCACATGTACGCCTCACCGTATGAAGTCGAAACATCGGGCGATATTCTGACCTCCGCCGCGTATATGCGTGCTATCTGGTTGGCGCT
>JAZRYQ010000221.1:0-5402 GCA_045600805.1 Candidatus Alloscillospira sp.
ATAAGAATTTATAAGAAATCTCAGCCTATTGCCTTTTGAATAAAAACATGGTATAATCATCGAAAAATCCTTATAATCCTTTATATATTCATGTTTTCTTGTATATTTTCAGTGTTTATATTTTGGCAATAAATTCTTATAAAGGCAACGAGAAATAAATGAGAAAAAGCTACAATATCCGGTGAAAATTTCGCACCCTAACCCCGCACTTGCAAAATTCATCATCAGTCAGTACGGAGGGCCCGATGGCGAGCTCGGCGCTTCCCTGCGCTATCTGAGCCAGCGCTATTCCATGCCATACCCCGAATTGCAGGGGTTACTGACGGATATCGGCACCGAGGAACTTGGACACCTTGAGATGGTTGGAACGATCATTTATCAATTAACTCGCTCCATGACGCCTGAAGAAGTCACAAAAGCAGGACTTGACGCCTATTTTGTCGATCATACAGCGGGCGTTTTTCCGCAATTTGCGTCCGGTACGCCATGGACTGCGGCAACGCTCGGTGTAACGGGTGATTTGATTGCCGACCTCAGCGAGGATATGGCGGCTGAGCAAAAAGCAAGAAAAACATACGACAACATTCTCCGCCTGTCCGATGATCCCGATGTTAACAATGTTATTCGATTTTTGCGTGAACGCGAGATCGTACATTTCCAGCGCTTCGGCGAAGGTTTACGACTTGCAACCGAACGAATGAATCAGAAAAATGTTTACGCCATAAATCCGAGTTTCGATAAATAAAAATCATACATTTTGCAGAAAAAGCACCGTCACAGAAAAATTTCTGAGACGGTGCTTTAATAATCAGCTTATATTTATTGATACAGTTGAACACAAACTCGTAAATATCAGTTCCAAACAACAACAGTAACGGTACCGTCGTTATTGCACGTGTACATAATTACGCATCCGTGATAGTAGTCTTTTACCAAAGTACCATCCGAGAAAACGACGTTGCCTGTGTTAACGGCATCTCGGATAACGTCGCAGCAGGTGTACGTTCTATCCCATATCAAAGCCTGCGTTCCAATAGAACAGTTTTTGATTTTTTCAAAGCCCTGATAGTTATGGTCGGCAATAACAACGTTATTGTTTGACCAGTTGTAAACACATGCAGAGTCTTCATCGTCAACGATTTTCTGACGTGCCTCTAAAGTATTGTCGGTACGATACAGCGCTACATCAAGACCAACGGCGCTGATTTGTAATCTTCCGCAGCTGTTTTTCGTGATGCCCTGTTCTTCCTGAACATTCTGTTCATTCGCTGCTTCCACAGCTTCTTCTTTGTGTTCCGGTGCAGAGTATTTTTCGAAATTTGTTTCGGAAGGTTTTATGATTTCGACTTTTACAGCCTGTTCTTTCATTTCAGCTTCAGCTTTAATTTTTGATTCATCAGCATCCGGAGCTTTGATCGACTCTTTCAGTGCCGAATTTTTTTCCGCTTTATTTATTAAAGGCTTTATATTTTCCGCTTTTGTTTCGGTAGTCTGCTCTTCAACCTTTTCTTTAACATTTGCGCTTTCAACATTTGAATTTTCAGTATTTTTCACTTCGTTGGATGGTGAATATTTCTCACGGTTATTTTCGGACGGTTTAATAATCTCGGTTTTGATGTTATCGGCATCATGTTTGCTTTCCTTCTCCGCAGGATCAAAAGAAGGCTCAGTATTCACCATATGTACATCCATGTTTTCGGTAAAATTGAGAAGAATCGGCTGATTGACTTCTTCTGAGATTTCCGTTGCTGCGTTACCGGCTTTTGCAAGCAGAGTAAAGCTGTTTACCGGCATTGTATAAATTTTGCACGATGTTGCGATCCCTGCAAACCCTATTGTCAAGGCAGCAAGCCCAAGTATCGCGCTGCGTTTTAAAATATTGCTTTTTATTTTCATTTCAAACTCCCCCACTGTATTTTTTGACTTAATCCTGTTGTTGTTTTGCTTTTTCATGAACGTTCACTATTTATATCTTCAAGACTTTACATTTTACATTTTCACCACGTTTCAATTACTACTTTAATAAGGATTGTAAATAAAAATATATTTTCTATTTATTTTTTGTTTTAATTTTCTACATTATATAACATTATTTTTAAAATTGCAACAAAAATATTTCAATTTTGAAAATATTTTGTAATTAATTTTAAATGCAAGGTTTCAAAATGTAACTTTTTGAACTTCATAGTGAAAGTACCGAAAAATGAAACCGTTTCAAAAGGTGCTTTGAGTTAATTAGCTTTCGTTTAGCATAATAACCAATAAAATACACGGCGATGTCTAACGACATCGCCGTGTTATACATTATTTAAGACGCGTAATGTTTTTATAACCGATCCGCATTTTTTATTTAAGCAGAGTGCCGCCCCATTCCACCACAGTGAAGCCTTTGCGTTCCGGCGCAGTGAGCTTCTGCGGCTCGATTTCGATGGTCTCCTGCAGCGGTTTGCAGGCCAAATAGACGCGGATCAGCGTGTCGGGAGCGGGACAGATCCGGAGCGGGGCCTGTGCATTGTAGTTTTCAAACTGAAAGCTGATGAGGTTGTAGGGATTCTTCTGCAGCAGCGGCAGCCAATAGACAATCAGCTCGTTGGCTTCCCGGCGGGTCAGTCCCAGCTCTGCCAGAGCTTTTTCAAAGAATGCGGCAGTATCTTTACCGGCAACGCAGAAGCCTTGACTCATATCTTCCCATCTTTCAGCGGTTTCGCCTTCCCAATAGAGGTAATTGTACTCCATGCCGTCAGCGGTGAGTGTGCCGTCGGGTCTTGCATTTACTTTCCAGCGGCCGTCCTTCAAAGCAGGATAGACACAGGTAAATTGCGCATGATTCAGAATCACCTCGACGGTGACTTCCGTTTCCTTCTCCGGGTAGAGATAGATGACCGGCTTAAAGAAATAATTGGGTATTGGACCTTCCGGTAAGCAACCGCCGCCGGAAACATTATCCAGTTCTCCGTCACTCAAAGCGCCGAAAAAGTCAAAGCGTACACGACCGTCGCCGATGGATTCCAATTGCATCTGTTTGGACATACATTGGCTTCGCTGCTCCTCAGTATACTGAGAAAGCGCATCATAAAAGCACTTTGCGTGGTCGTCCAAAGGCTCTGCTCCATTCCATGAAGCAATGTCCTCCGCACCGGCAAATATCTGCCGGACTTCTTCCGGATTTTCAGCCAGCAAAATTTTCTGTGTCTCCTGATTTGTTAATTGCATAATATAATCCTCGCTTACAATTTTCATTTTCAAGAATTTGTTTGTCCGCACTGTAATAGCCCGGCAATGCGGAATCTAATTTTTGCCAATAGCCGCCGTTAAAGAACAGACACTTTGATAAATCTGAGCCGAACACGTCTTCGGTCAGCGCCAATCCGACTGCACGGCATCCGCCGCAGCAATACTTAAACCAACGGCAGGCGGCGCATTTTTCGTTGTGTTCCCTTAAGTCCTTCACCGTTGTACAGACATTTCGCAAGTATTTGCCTTCCTGCAAAAGTTTTTGCAGACCGTCTGTTTTCACATTGCCGAGAAGCCAGCGGTGCTGCTCGTAATAACCCGACATCTGATGGCACGGATACAGGTTCCCGTTTGCACCGACCGCGACCATGCCGCGATTTCCCCGGCACACAGGAAGTGAATCACGGTATTCGCCCTCGCCGCATTCCATCGCACGGGGGCGGTAGGTCTTGCTCTGCGGCCACAGGTGAACGAAGTTCCAAACGTCGATCTCCATTTTGCAATCCGTCTGTACATACGCTCGCAAAAACTCCAGCATCGCATCGAAGTATTCTTCCAACGTGAGGCAGGCGTCCCCCGCATTCTGCACCCAGCGCGGTGCCTCCGTAGTGCGAATGATACGCATTTCGGAAACACCCATATCCGAGAGCAATTTTGCCGTCGGAAGCATAGTATGTATGTTCAACCTGTGAACATTGGTCTGCGCTTTGACACGGAAACCGTTTTCAATACACAGGCGTATAGCGAGCAGCGCGTCTTCCTCTGCACCTTTACGGTTTCTGAGCCAGTCGTGCTGACCGATGCCGTCAAAGGATATCTTCATCAGCGGACGGCATCCGATTTCTTTCATCTCGTCAAGAGTCTCCTGCGTGATGAAAAAGCCGTTCGTGTTCAGCTCCTCCACGTACATACCGTGAGCATAAATACTGCGGATAATATCCATAAAATGCGGATAGAGCATCGGCTCGCCGCCCGTAATGGTAAAGGCGTTGATCCCGCACGCTTCGGCTTCTTCAATGAGCATTTCCGCCTCGTCGAGTGTGAATTCGCTTTGCAGGCGGTTGTTGTCGGCGGCGTTGAAGCAGTGCAGACAGTTATAGTTGCACTTGCCGGTGCTCATCCAGTTCATCGCGGGGAAATAGCGGTTGTCGCAGACCTTTTCCCGCTGCCAATCGGAGAGTGTTTCGCCGTCCTTTGCCTCGCGGCAGAAACCGCGACTGACAAGGCTCTGCAAAAGTGCGGAGTCTTCGATCTCCCGACTGCCGTCGCAAAGGCGGAGCAGCTCATATTCTTCTTTTTTCAGTCCCCGTGCGTTGCGGCAGCCCCTTATGTAATGGGCATAAGGGACAAGCCGCCACGAGCGGAGGGCAATGTGATCAGAAAGAATGTATTTCATGCCATTTGTTTTTCCTCCTTTGCATAAATTCGAAAAAAGTATTTGTTATCGCAGAAACAGACCCTGCCTATTTGATATGGTCTGTTATATCGTAATCGTTACAGTAGTTTCCTTTTCCGCTCGCCATTTTCAGATATATACAGGTGCCGCATTTGCTATACTTGCTTCCCAAGTCATAAAAAGTCTTGCCGTTTCTCGCACTTACATAGTTATGGCATAAACTATGATCTACGTCGGAGATGTAAAGATTCAATTGACAGCCCCCGCCGGAAACATTGCCGAGTTCGTCGTCAGCGATCTCGCCCTTTTGTGAAGGTCAGCGAAATACGTTGCCGCCTCGCCTTCGGTCAGCTCCACGCCGTTTTCCTTTGCAAGCGCCAGCAGTTCCTCAAAGCTCTTTGCCGCTTTTGCTTTTGTGAGTTGTTCGGGTGTAAATTTCATGTCACTCACCTTTGTATCAGTCATTTGTCCACAGGTCGCCCTTCCAGTGGTGGCGGTAACGGGTTTTGCAGGAGGGGCAAATATAGAGATCGTACTGTCCGGCATCGTCACCAAGAACCAGAACACCGTACTCATACCAGTACAAGTCCAGCTTCGTGCCGCAGGCCGGGCAGCGGGCGTCGTCGCTGGTAATATTTGCCTTGCTGGGAATGTCGGGCTTATAATCGCTGCCGCAGCCGCCGGACACATTGCCGAGCTCGTCGTCAGCGATCTCACCCTCATTGTGAAGCTCTGCGAAATGCTTTGCGGCTTCTTCTGCAGTCAGCTCCAT
>JAZRYQ010000222.1:0-23788 GCA_045600805.1 Candidatus Alloscillospira sp.
TTTTTGCGGCGGCAAAGCTGCCCCAAAAACAGATCCGGTTTCATTCCTCCGCTTCGCGGAGGAACTCTGTGAGACTTTGACTACAGTCTGAACGCCGTGAAAACCACGGTGTTTCATTCGCAATAACGAACTTTTTGACAAAAGCTCTCGACTGGTATAAAATACACAAAACAATATTCAAAGGGATGATAACATGTTATATTTTGAAAGTGATTACACGGAAGGGGCGCACGAAAAAGTGCTCTCTCGTTTAACGGAAACAAACCTTGAAAGTCACACCGGTTACGGCGGAGATGCTTTCTGTGCTTCTGCTGCGGAAAAAATCCGTCAGGCGTGCAAGTGTCCTGAAGCCGAGGTGCGCTTTCTTGTCGGCGGCACGCAGACAAACCAGCTTGTTATCGACACGCTGCTTTGCGGATACGAGGCCGTGATCTCCGCCGATACAGGGCACATCAACGGTCACGAGGGCGGCGCGATAGAGTATTCCGGACATAAGGTCATCGCGCTTGCACAGCACGACGGAAAGCTCGACGCGAAAGAGCTGAACGCATATCTTGAAAATTTTTACGCCGGAGAGAGCTTTGAGCACATGGCTATCCCGGCCATGGTGTATATCTCGCACCCGACAGAATACGGCACGCTGTATTCCAAAAAAGAGCTGACGGATATTTCGGAGATCTGCAAAAAATACTCGCTCTCACTATACATGGACGGAGCAAGGCTTGCCTATGGTTTAGCCGGTGACGGAGCGGACCTTACGCTTCCCGACATTGCAAAGCTGTGCGATGTATTTTACATCGGCGGCACAAAATGCGGCCTTTTGTTCGGAGAAGCACTCGTTTTTACGAAAAACAATCTCCCGAAGCATTTTCTGACGAGCACAAAGCAGCACGGCGCGCTGCTTGCCAAAGGCCGAGTCCTCGGCGTTCAGTTCGACGCGCTTTTCACGGACGGGCTTTATTATGAAATCGGCCGCCATGCAATCGAAATGGCGCACGAGCTCAAAGCCGCCTTTTTGCGCCATGGATATAAGCTCCATGTCGATTCACCGACAAATCAGCAGTTTGTTGTTCTTGAAAACGAAAAGCTTGCCGAGCTGCGCCGGTATGTCGCGTTCACGGGCTGGGAAATTCCCGACAGCGAGCACACAGTCGTGCGTTTTGCGACAAGCTGGGCAACAACGAAAAAGCAGATCGAAGAGCTGGAAAAATACCTGTGAGAAGAAATATAATCACGAAAAAGGCTTATTGCCGATAACGGCCATCGCCGATGATGTCTAAAATTCCGGAGATTTTCAGATCCTCCGGAATTTTTCTCTTTACATTTCGGGCAAGAAGTGTTATATTAAATGCGTAAATTAAATAAGTGCATTACTTCTGCATTTGCAGAACATGGAATCGGGTGAAAATCCCGGCGAGTCGGTCACTGTGAAGTCCGTTTATCGGAATAAGTCAGATACATGGTAGTGCGCCATTGTTTCCGCCGGAACTGTGAAACAGTATTTGTCTGTCGCTTGTTTTCGGTGACAGGCTTTTTGTTTATGCGGAACCTTCTCATTTGTTTCGACTTTGACATGTGTCGAATATCTGATATAGTCCCGAAGCCGGATGAGATGCACCTGGATCTCATCCGGAAAACGGAATCCATTTCGGTTAATGCCCGCACGGGTTTAACATATATGTACCTATAAAGGGAGGAAATCATCGTGAAAAAAAGAATTTTCACAATCATCATGGTACTGGCGCTTTGCTTATCCATGTTCATGCTTTGCTCATGCGGAAAAGGAAAAAATACATCCGAAAATGCTGTCTTTGTTACGATCGCAAGTGAAGGCGAGCTCGTTATGAAATATCAGGCTGTGGAGCCCACGGACATGGACGGTGACGGCGTTGTATCCGTATGTGACGCAATTTCGGCGGCACATGAGCTTGGCGGCAATAAAGACGGATTTGTTGCGGAAAAAACCGAGTTCGGTCTTTCGGTTGCAAAGCTTTGGGGCGTTGAAAACGGCGGCAGCTACGGCGTTTATATCAACAACGAAATGTCATATGACCTTACAGCCCCGGTAAACGCTGGCGATTATATCTGCGCTTACAGCTATAAGGACCTGGAAGCATGGTCTGACTCTTACAGCTTCTTTGACAAAGAAACAGCGTCCGGAAAAGAGGTCACTCTCACGCTCATGAATGTTGCGTTCGATGAAAACTGGAATCCGGTAAACGCCCCATGCGCAGGCGCCGTTATTACGATCGACGGTCAGCCTACGGCGTTCAAAACAGCAGAAGACGGCACGGTTACGATCACTCTTGAAAAAGGTGAGCACATCGTAAGCGCCGTTTCTGATACATTCACGCTCGTCCCGCCTGTATGCATTGTCACAGCCTGAAATTCAAAACCTTTAAGGGAGACAGTACGCGGTCTCCCTTAAAGGCATTCAATCATGATCGGCAGGTGATTATTTTGTTAAACTTCACAAAGCGATTCCTTTCGGCAATTCTGGTAACAGTATTGCTTTTTTCTCTTTCCGCCTGCGGGGCAAGAAAGAGCGATAACGAAGCCGAAAATGCCGCATTTGCCGCAGCAAGATATCTGGACAAGCTCGGTAAACTCGGTTACAGCGACAAATGGCGCGCGCTTGCCTACGGCTCATGGGATGTATCCGACAGCAAAACATGGCGTAAGGACTATACAAATGCCGTGCAGCAGCGCATTGACGAAAAAGGCGGCATACTTGACAACAGGAAATACTCCGAATACGCTGCGTCGATTTTCGGTCTTGCAGCCGCCGGAGAAGATCCGCGAAGCTTTTGCGGTCTTGATTTATGCGCTGTATTTGAAGACACGGAAACAACGCTTTTGCAGGGCATCAGCGGCGCTGTATGGGCGCTTATCGCCGTCGATTACGCAGGTACGGGCATAAGCACGGCGGATATTTATCTTGATTATATTTTTGAACACCGCCTCGATGACGGCGGCTTTGCGTTTTCCGGTGAAAAATCCGACCCGGATATCACGGCGATGGTTTTGATCGCCCTTTCAAAATACTCGGATTACGGTATTGCCGGGGAAATGATCGATTCATCGCTTGATTATCTTTCACAGGCACAGCTTGACGACGGCGGGTATTCGTCCTTCGGCGTCACGAACTGTGAAAGCTGTGCTCAGGTTCTTCTTGCGATGTGCAGTCTCGGCATATCATTGGATGATGAAAGATTTGTCAAAAACGGAAATACGGTGTATAATGCGATCATGTCATACGAAAATAAGGACGGCAGCTTTTCCCACACACCGGGTGGAGAGGCTGATGCTACGGCAACTGTTCAGGCGCTGATGGCACTGATTTCTTATCTGCGTGTGACAAGCGGATATACGGATATTTTCACGCAAGGAGACTGATATAAATGAAAAAAATTCTCTATGTTCTGGTTTTAACTCTTGCTGTTTTGCTTCTGCTGACGTCATGCTCAAAGAAAAAAGAAGAGAAGAACATGACCTGCATAATTTCCGTAAGCTGCAGTGAGCTTTTGAAAGAAGAAAATTTTGCAAAGCTGTCCGATAAGAAAAAAGAATTCGTACCGGAAAACGGCTGGATAATCCCGCCGACGGAGGTCAAATTTGCCGAGGGTGCAACGGCATTTGACATAACAAAGGAAATTCTCCGTGCCAATAAGATACACATGGAATTTGAAAAAGTGCCGGCTTATGATTCCGTTTATATTGAGGGAATAAACCAATTATATGAATTTGATATCGGTCCTACCTCCGGCTGGATGTTCTCGGCCGATAAGGAATACCCGAATTACGGCTGCGGAACCTATAAGCTCAGAGACGGGGATATCATTTCCTGGGTTTATACGACCAATCTCGGCACCGACGTGGGCAGCACATACGAGGAATAGTCATGGTCTGCTATCAAATCGATTCTCTGTGCTTTTCATACCCCGATAGTCATAAGACAATTCTCAATAAGCTCTGCCTTGATGTTTTTGAGGGAGAGCTTATAGCTCTGTGCGGCCCCTCCGGCTGCGGCAAATCCACGCTGCTGCGGAGGCTGAAGCCGGAGTTTTCCGATGAAGGCAGCGTTTCGGGAACCGTGCGGTTTTACGGAACGGATATCTCCGAGATTCCGGATACTTCAAAAATCGGCTTTGTCATGCAGGACCCCGCCGCTCAGCTCAAATACGAAACGGTTTTTGAGGAGCTCATGCGATATGAAAAATCCGAAAATGCAATGGGGCGCTGTGCCGAAACCGCGTGCTTTTTCGGAATTCAGGGATGGCTTGACAGAAAATGCGCCACGCTCTCGGGCGGTCAGAAACAGCTTCTGAATCTTGCCTCCGTCATGGCGGCATGTCCCGATGTGCTCATTCTTGACGAGCCGACAAGTCAGCTTGACCCGATCGCGGCGTCTGAATTCATTTCCGCCGTCGGCAGAATAAACAGAGAGCTCGGCACGACCGTTATGATCGTCGAGCACCGCCTTGAAGAAGTGCTCCCGCTTGCATCCAGAGCGATCATCATGGAAAACGGGGAGATCATAGCGGACGGTACGCCGAAGGATGTCGCTCTCCGGCTCAGATATGCAGAGCACGGTATGTTTCTTTCTATGCCGACGGCGACGCGCGCTTTTGCAGCGCTTACTGACGATGACACGGATTGCCCCATCAGTGTCCGTGACGGCAGACTGTGGCTTGAAGGTTACGCCGAAAAGCATGAACACGCAAATAACATAACGCAGCCAGAGCTTGCCGACGGTAAAATGGCCGTCATGCTCAGAAATGTATGGTTCAGATATGAACGGCAGAGTCCCGACGTTTTGTGCGGCGCGGACTTTTCGGCGCGTTTCGGTGAAATCACGGCGCTCGTCGGCGGGAACGGCACCGGCAAAAGCACAACTGCCGGTATCATCTCCGGTAAGCTCACGCCGTATCGCGGGAGTGCCGATATAATTCCCGAAAAAACAGCGTTCATGCCGCAAGACCCTCTTTCAGTTCTGCAAGACAAAACCGTATATGACTGTCTTGCTTCGACCGGGAAATCCGAAGCCGATATACTTTTCGCTCTTTCCGAATGCGGAATAGAAAATGTGAGCAGCCGAACACCCGTAAGTCTTTCCGGAGGAGAACGGCAGCGTGCGGCGCTTGCGAAAACCATTCTCACCGATGCGGATATTTATCTGTTTGATGAGCCGACAAAGGGGCTTGACGCCGAATTCAAAAACATATTTGCCGGAATAAGCAAATCTCTTGCCGAAAAAGGCAAAGCGGTGATCCTTATCAGCCATGACCTTGAATTCTGCTCCGAACACGCAGACAGATGCGCCATGCTGTTTGAAGGCTGGGTCGTTGCGCACGGCGCGGCAAAGCCGTTTTTCGCCGGCAACAGCTTCTATACCACATCCGCTTCGCGTATGGCAAGAAAAATCATACCGGATGCGGTCACCGTCGATGATATAATCAATGCATTTGCTGACAGGAAGTGACGGAATGCCCGATTTAAAAAACAAATTATACATAACGACCATTGCGGATAACGCTTCCACCGTCGCGGAAAAATACGGTCTCGGCCTTGAAATCGCGGAATTCTGCACCGCTTTGAATATGGATACCTGCTTTGCGGAAACAGACAAATCCGTGCGGGAAAAAATGCGTCACGCCGACAGATTTGTTTTTCATGCGCCGTTCAATGAGCTGTGCCCGGCCGCCATTGACCCGCTTGTGGTGGACATAACCAGGAGAAGATACCGGCAGGCTGTTGAGACTTCTCTCCAATACGGTATACATAAAATAGTCATCCATTCTGGCTTTACACCGCTTATTTACTACAAAGAGTGGTTTACGGAAAAATCCGTTCTGTTCTGGCAGGATTTTTTGAAGGAGATGCCGGAGGATATCGCCTTCTGCTACGAAAACGTCATGGAGGATTCTCCGGATATGCCGTTTGAGATCGTCAGCCGTATCCATGACAAACGGCTCGGGCTGTGTCTTGATGTCGGTCACGCGACAACTGTCGTTTCAAATACCGAAGCCGGTGAATGGATAAAAAAATACGGCTCGCTATTAAACCATTTTCATTTTCATTCAAATAACGGCGGGAATGATATGCATCTTCCGCTCGGAGACGGGATCGTTGATTTTGACAGGATCCTGAAGCTTGCGCTTGCATACGCACCGGAGGCAACGATGACTATTGAAAGCATTGACGCGGAAAGCTCATGCCGCTGGCTTTCTCAGCACGGTTATCTGGAGTAATTTATGGACGAACTGATAAAAATTCTTAACAATATCGTGCCGCTCGATGAGTCGGCTATGGAAAAAGCGCGTGAGCGTCAGGCAGAGCTTGCAAAGCCGCCCGGAAGCCTCGGTAAGCTTGAAGACATCTCCATTCAGCTTGCCGGCATTACAGGCAGCATTTACAATCATGTTTCAAAGCGCAGAATCATCGTCATGTGCGCCGACAACGGCGTTTTTGAAGAAGGCGTTGCCTCCGCTCCCCAGTCTGTCACGCTGGCGCAGACGGTTAATCTCACGCGCGGTCTCACGGGCTGTGCCGCACTTGCAAAGCATTTCGGAGATGAAATTCGCGTTGTCGATGTCGGCGTAAACGCGCAGATCGCCTGCCCCGATGTCATTGACCGTAAAATCTCCATGGGAACGAAAAATCTTGCAAAAGAGCCCGCCATGACGCGAAATCAGGCTGAACGCGCAATTATGACGGGAATTGCAATGGCGGATATTGCAAAACGCGAAAGCGTTGACATTCTCGGTGTCGGTGAAATGGGTATCTGCAATACCACAACGTCATCTGCAGTTTTAGCCGCGCTCACGGGACTTGACGCCGAAGCCGTCACGGGACGCGGCGGCGGCATAACGGATCGCGCTTTTGAAAAGAAAAAGAAGGTCATTGATTCCGCGCTTGCGCTTCACGCCCCGGACAGAAACGATGTGATCGACGTTCTTTCAAAGGTCGGCGGTTTTGACATTGCCGCGATGTGCGGCGTGTTTATCGGTGCGGCAAAAAACCGCTTGCCCGTTGTCGTTGACGGGTTTATTTCGATCGTCGCGGCTTTGTGTGCCGTAAGGCTGTGTGAAAACGTGCGCGGGTATCTCATTCCGAGCCATCACTCATACGAACTCGGCTATAATATCGCGGCAAACGAGCTCGGTTTTGATGCCTATCTTCTTCTGAATATGCGGCTCGGAGAAGGAAGCGGCTGTCCGCTCGCATTTGAGATCGTGGATGCCGCGTGTGCCGTTATGAACGATATGGCGACCTTTGCGCAGGCAAGCATCAACGATGACTATCTTGATGAGATCCGCGCAAAAGACAGCTTTACTGTAAAATGATCATCGGAGAACAATTATGATAGTGCTTATCTCAGGCGGCTGCAAGAACGGAAAATCCATGCTTGCTCAGCGCATAGCGAAGTATTTTTCCGCAGAAAAGCTGAAAATGTATTATATTGCGACTATGATACCGCACGATGAAGAGGACCGCGCAAGGATCAGCCGTCACGTTGCCGACCGCGCCGGATGGGGATTTGAGACGGTGGAATGCGGTAAAGACATACTGACCTGTCTTGAAAACACGGATAAAAACGGCGTTTTTCTGCTCGACAGCGTGACCGCGCTGATGTCAAACGAGATGTTCCGGGGCAGCGAAATCGACCTTTCCGCTCCCGCCTGCACGGCAGAGGCGCTTTGCGCTTTTGCCAAATCGGTACGGCACGTTGTCCTTGTCAGCGATTTTATTTATTCGGACTGCGAACGCTATGATGGATCCATCGAAGCGTACAGACGCGGTCTTGCCTATGCCGACAGAAAAATCTGTGAAATCGCCGACACGGTGATCGAAATGTGCGCCGGAAAAAGCACGGTCATCAAAGGGGAAATGCCTATATGAGAAAAATTATTACGGGCTTTTTTATGTCATGGGGCATGTTCTGTGCCATTCCCTGCCCATGCAGACTTTGGGATGAAAACGCGCGTTCGCTTTCGGTGGTGTTTTTACCCGTATTCGGGTTAATAATCGGTGCATTGTGGGCAGTGATCGCGTATCTAATGCGTCTTGTGTCGTGTCCTGTATTTGTTTTCGCGGCAGTGCTTACGGTCATTCCGCATATTCTGTCAGGTTTTATGCATTTAGACGGGTTTATGGACTGCTGCGATGCCATTTTATCGCGCAGAAGTCTTGAAGAACGAAAAAGAATTCTCAAGGACAGTCACACAGGAGCGTTTGCCGTTATCTGTCTTGCGATACTCACGCTTATGACGTTTTCGCTTTTTGCAAGCGTTAAAGATTCGTTTTCCATATGGGCACTTGTTTTCATACCCGCCGCTTCGCGTTCTGTATCCGCCGTTTCCGTTCTCTGCTTTGCTCCTATGGAAACAAGCCAATACGCAAGCTCTGTTCATCCGGCGTCCTGCAAAGCAGCGGCATTTATCATCCTGCTGATAACAGGTGCGCTTCCGGTCGTTCTTTTCGGAATACGCGGTATAGGCAGTCTTTGCACTTTGCTCGGCGGATTCCCGGCAATTTTATACGCGCGGCATGAGCTCGGCGGCATGAGCGGAGATATTTCCGGATTCGGGATCACCGTTGCCGAATGCATCGGGATAGCCGTTACGGTTTTGATTTGAGGTGTTAATATGAAGCTTATTATCGGCGGAGCTTATCAGGGAAAGCTTGACTTTGCAAAAAAAGAATACGGTTTTTCCGACTGTGATATTTTCACATGCTCGGATGCATCCGAAATAGATTTTTCAAAGCCATGTATCAATGAATTGCAGGAATTCACGCTGTACCTTGTCAAAAACGGTCAGAATCCGGTCGAGTATCTGAAAAACACGGAAGCGCAGTGGAAAAACAGCGTTATCATAGCAAGAGAAATATTTTCCGGCATAGTACCCATTGACGATACGCTGCGCCTTTGGCGCGAGGAAACAGGCAGAGCTTTCACCTTTCTTTCGCAAAATGCAGAAAGCGTGACGCGCCTTTTTTGCGGCATCGCACAGAGGCTCAAATAATGCGGACGATTTATCTGATACGCCACGGGAAAACCGAGGCAAACGAAAAAAATCTCTATTACGGCAAGACCGATCTTCCGCTGTCGGAAGCGGGCATTGCAGAACTCAATGAACTTGCACGCACAGGCAACTATCCTACTCGTGAAAACTGCGTATTTTTCACAAGCAGCTTACAGCGCACGACACAAACGCTCGAAATTCTTTATCCGTCAGCGGAATACTCCGTCGAGCCGCTTTTGGACGAGATGAACTTCGGAGTGTTTGAAATGCGCCATTACGATGAGCTGAAAAATGACGCTGATTTTCAAAAATGGATCACCGGCGATAATATGAAGAATATATGTCCCGGCGGCGAAAGCTACGCAATACACGAAAAACGCTCTCTGGAAGGATTATTCAAAATTCTTAAAAACACTGCGCAGAACGTCATACTGATCTGTCACGGCGGAACACTGATGGAGGTCATGTCCGCCCTTTTCCCGAACGAGGGCGACAACAGATGGTACTGGTCGCGGCAAAACGGACATGGTTTTGCGATCTATTTTGACGGTAATCGCGCTGTTTCATGGCGGGAAATTCCGGAATCAGCCGAAATTGGTTATAATTGACGTATTCCCTACATAATTCCCGAATAAAAAATGTAAATGCCGCTCAATTGAACAGGAAGCGATTTTCATATATAATATGGGCAGATACATAAATCCGCACGCAGCTTAAGGAGTCAGGCACATATGAAAATTTACCCGCTGATAAGCATAAGTAACGGAAAAGTCGTAAAGACGAAGCTCAACGAATACGGAAATGAAACTTTGTATGAAATCACGCCTCTGCAGGCGGCAAAGGAATATCATGTAGCCGGTGCACAGGCACTTCATATTCTTGATGTTGACGGTGCGCGCACGGCAAGCGCCTCGAATTTCAATATAATCCGTGAGATCATTGATGAAACGGGAATGTTCGTTCAGGTCAGCGGCGGTATTCGCGACCAAATAACTATCGAGCGCTATATGAGTATTAACACGGGAAGTGTCGTACTCGGAACGATAGCGATCAATAATCTTCCCTTCCTGCGCGATATGGTCTCCTATTACAAAGAAAGGATCACCGTCAGCATTGATACAAAAGGCGGCAACATTCTCGTGGACGGCTGGTCTACCGAGACAAAAATCAACGCAGAGCAGCATTGCAGCAGGATCGGTTATGTCGGCGTAAAAAAAGTTGTTTACACCGAAACGGAACGTGACGGCGCACTCGGCGGGATTGATATTGCGCTTTATGAAAGACTTGTTAAAAACAGCACCGTGGAAATTATCGCTTCCGGCGGAATCGGAACGCTTGACGATATCACCGCTCTCAAAAATGCCGGTGTTTCCGGTGCCGTGATCGGCAAAGCGCTTTATTCCGGCGTACTTGATTTAAAAGATGTGCTTGCAGCAGCAAGATAAAACTGACACCGCGTTTTGAATTTCAAAACGCTGTGTTTCTATCGCTGTCCAGAATCTGCCTAAAGGATAAGTAAACAAAAATCGACAAATCCCGAACAGGATCTGTCGATTTCTGGAGCTGGTAGTCGGACTCGAACCGACGACCTGCGCATTACGAATGCGCTGCTCTACCAACTGAGCCATACCAGCAAGCTTGTGTATTATACAATACTTTTATTTCCGTGTCAACTATAAAAAAGCCTGTCTGCCTGAAATTTTACTGTAACGGATCAATATAATTTTTGCATAAATCCATATATTGAAAAATGCTGTATATATTGGTATAATTATCGTGTAAATTTGTAAATTTTTAAAGGAGGTAGTCCCATGTCATATAAACTCAGTCCTATTACAGACCGCGTGGCGCGTATGCGTGAACGGTACAGAAACACACAACCCGAAATCTGCATGGCACGTTACAAAATCATCACCGAATTTTATACAACTCACCCCGACCTTTCCGGAATTCTCCGCCGTGCAAAGGCATTCTATGACATCTGCGAAAAAATCCCCGTCCGCATTGACGACGGTGAGGTCATCGTCGGTGCGCAATCCTCCAAATACCGCGCTGCCGCCCTTTATCCCGAAAACGCCGTAAACTTCCTCAAAGAAGAAATCGGCAGCGGCTATATCAGCACGCGTGATATCGACCCGTACATCATTTCCGAAGAGGATGCGAAGTATCTGCTCGATACGGTCGGCTACTGGGAAAAAGAGTGCATGTGGGCAAAAACACAGGCAAACATCCTCGACGAATATGAAGGACATGACTTCAACGGCATCACGATGCTCGGCAAAATGACGATTGCCGATACGCCGGTCGGTCACTTCGTAACAGGCTACAACAAAGCCATCCGCAAAGGCTTCAAGGCCATCAAGGAAGAAGCGGAAGCAAAGCGCAGGCAGCTCATTGAAGACGGTCTGCCCGGAAATACGATCGACCAGTACAATTTCTACCGTGCTGTTTCCATTGTCTGTGACGGTATGATCCTTCTCACAAAGCGTTATGCAAATCTTGCCGCAGAAAAAGCCGCTATCGAGGCAAACCCCGCGAGAAAAGCGGAGCTTGAAAAGATGGCGGAGGTCCTTAACTGGTGCATGGAAAATCCGTGCCGCACCTATCACGAAGCCCTCCAGTGCCTTTATATGTACCAGACCTGCCTGTGCTTAGACGCTAACATGCACGGTATCACGCTCGGCCGTGTTGACCAGTACCTCGGTGATTTCCTCGAAAGAGACCTTGCAAACGGTACGATAACCGCCGATTACGCGCAGGAGATCCTCGATTTGTTCTACTTAAAGATCGCTGAAATGAACAAGCCCTGGAGCTACGGCGCAACACAGGCAAACCCGGGCTATACCTCCGGTCAGATGGTGTCCCTCGGCGGCGTTGACAAAGACGGCAACGATGCCTCCAACAAGGTGACATACATGATGCTCCAGTCCATGGGACGCCTTGTTCTCCACGATCCTCCGCATTCCCTCAGAATCCACAAAAATACGCCGATGTCCCTTTGGGAAGCAGCTATCGAGACAACGAAGATCTGCGGCGGTGTTCCGACGTTTGAAAACGACGATGTCATCATCCCGGCGCTTATGTCCCGCGGTCTTTCTCTTGAAAGCGCGAGAAACTACTCCCCCATCGGCTGTGTTGAGCCGGGCGGCTGCGGCGATGAATGGCCTGCCTGCGGCGGTACGGGCTCTGTTTCATACTTAAACCTCGTAAACGGTATCTGGCTTGCCATCAATGACGGTCATCTTCCGATGCCGCTTGCTTTCGGTGCACCGAAAAAAGGCCAGGAGCGCCCCAAAGAGGTCAACCCCAACCGTGTTGGTCTTGCAACGGGCTATCTGTATGATATGCAGTCATTTGACGAAGTGCTCGACGCTTACAAAAAGCAGATCACATACTTTGTAAAATGGCACGCAATGCACATCAACAACTTTGAATACACGGCACGTGAGATCCTTCCGCTTCCTGTTGTCTCCGCGACAATGGACGGCTGCATGGAATCCGGCAAGGATGTCATGTACGGCGGCGCAAGATACAACTCCACCGGTATGGCGGGCGTCGGCATCGGCAATGTAGCGGACTGCCTGTACATGATTAAGCATCTCTGCTTCGATACAAAGGAAGTCTCCACAAGAGAGCTCTATGATGCACTCATCAATGACTGGAAGGGCTATGAAGACCTCCAGCGCAAAATCAAGAACGAGTGCAGGCACTACGGCAACGGCTTTGAAGACGTTGACATGTGGGCTGACTGGGCAGGCGAAGTATTTGCTGACGCCGTGACCTCCTGCACAGGTCCGCGCGGCAGATATGCGGCAGGTCTTTATCCTGTTACAACAAACGTCATGTTCGGTTATATGACAGGCGCAACGCCCGACGGCAGAAGCGCAGGCGTTCCGCTTGCCGATGGTATCTCCCCTGTTCAGCAGATGGATACGAACGGCCCTACCGCTATCCTCAGCTCCGTATCAAAAATCAAACAGGTACATTATTCAAACGGTACTCTTCTCAACATGAAGTTCTCGCCGTCCTGCCTGCAGGGTGACGAAGGCATCACAAAGCTTTCGCAGCTCATTCAGACATATTTTGAAATGGGCGGTATGGAAATGCAGCTCAACGTCATCTCTGCCGACACGCTCAAAGACGCGCAGAAGCACCCCGATGATTACAAAGACCTTGTTGTCCGTGTAGCCGGCTTCTCCGCTTACTTTGTAGAGCTTCACATCACCGGTCAGAACGACCTTATTTCCAGAACAGAGCTTTCCATGTAACCACCGGTATTAATGAACAGACCGCCTTAACGGGCGGTCTGTTTTGCATTGTCAGACTTTCATTTTTTATCTCTGCTGTTAATATACGATATCGCAAATTTTTCAAAAACAGCGACGCACGGATTTTCGCTGTATTTTCTGCACACGAACGCTTCTTCGATATATCCCATGTCCTTGATATATTTCATAACAACATGTGAATCATCGACCGTATGCGTTTCGCACAGCGGCGCAACACCGGCATCGGATTGCAGCCACATGGCAAGGGACGCTATATCCTTGACATCGATCACATGCGGCGAAATATTGAGCTCATCCAGTTTACGGAGAATCACAGTCTGGGCAACGGGCGGCACGGAAAACAACAGCCATGTATCATCAGCAAAATTTTTGATGCTCAGTTTTTCATCCGGAACATCCGCAAGCGGATGCGTGCTTGGAATAGCAAGTCCGTTTCGCGCTTTTCCCACGACCGTTACCCTGTATTCTCTTCTTCTTGAATACTGCTCGGCGGCACCCATAACAAAATCGATCCTGCCGTCTGTCAGCATCTCTTCCAAACGCTTCGGCTCAAGCGCTTCCAGACTGACTTTGATATCGGGATATGCCTTCATAAATTCGTTGATGATATCGCTGTAATTAAAATATATCCGCAGACCGGCAAGCGCGCCGAAAGAGAGAACGCCTCTGTAACCCTCCTGCGCCGCTTTCGCTTCGGTCAGCATCACATCATATTGTTTATCAATCGTTTCAAACCAGTGCCTTGCGACCTTGCCTGCTTCTGTCAGCGCCACTTCCTTTGTCGTTCTGGAGAACAGAAGCACGCCCATTTCCTCCTCCATGGAGGCGATTTGTCTGCTGAGCACCGACTGCGATTTTCCTATTTCCTGCGCAGCCTTTGTATAATTCAGGCAGTCAGCCAGTACAAGAAAATTTTTGATTTTTGTATTGTCCATATTGAACACCTCTTTTCGTATTCTACATCAAATCAGGCCGTTCTGCAATACACTTATGCAAATTCCGAATAAATATATTCGTTTACAAGCATTTAAGAATCATGTAATCTGTAAACGAAGACATTACTCGTGTCTGTCTTCTCCTGTTGTTGGGTGCCGGTTTATTGCTTTTCCGGCATCCTTTTTATTTGACATACCTATATCTATGCAGTATTATTATTGTACATTTTCAGACAGAGGTGAGTCTTTTGAAAAATGCACTGCGAAAAATACTGCTTGTTTTCTTTATAGCCGTGTTTCTCGTTTCCTCGTTTATGCTCGTGCGCGAAATCACACAGCGCAGAAAAGCAGTTCAATATATACAGACTGTCGAAAAAGAGTACACGCCGACTGTTATAAAAAAGCCGACTCCTCCGGAAAAGCCGAAAGAGTCCGACCCGGAGATCAAAATCGAAGAGCCCGAGGAGCCTGTTTATCAGGAAAACCCGACTGTCAAGGCGCTTTGCGAAAAATATCCCGACGTTATAGGCTGGCTGACATGCGACGCCGTGAACGTAAGTCTGCCGTTTGTGCGCGGCAAAGACAACTCCGAATATTTAAGAGCCGATCTTGACAAAAACTATCTCGTCACGGGAACGTTGTTTCTTGATTACCGCAACGACCGCGATATGAACGATGTGGTTTCCGTAATATACGGTCACAATATGAAAAACAGCACGATGTTTGCAGACCTTAAAAAATACCGTGACCAGGAATTTTTAGAAAAAAATCAGGATATTTACGTTTCATATCCTGATTATACGGCGCATTACATCGTTTACGCCGCGATGATGGTCGATGCGGAGAACTGCATTTTATATGATTGTCTGAAAACCGGCGATATTACGCCCGAAGAGGTCGAAAATTATGTTAACTCATCCGACGCTTATGTGAACGCTTCCGTAACAGTCAGCGAAAACAGCAAATTCCTCGTTCTCTCCACCTGTTCCCCCGAATTTTTCTATGCGCGCACAGCCGTCGTCTGCGTGCTTGATTCGATATATTAAAAAAGCTCGTCGGCAAAGTCAAATTGACCTTGTCGACGATTTTCTATTTCTCCAGCAGTTTTCGCGCCATTAACACGCCCATGGCGCTTGCCATCATGAGGCCGCGTGTCCAGCCGGAGCTGTCACCGAGGCAGTGAAGCCCTTTGATATTTGTGTTCAGATTTTCATCCAATCTGACTTTGTTTGAATAGAATTTAAGCTCCGGGCTGTAAAGCAGTGTTTCACCCGAGGCAAAGCCGGGTACGACGACATCGAGCATTTTAATGAACTCAATGATATTCGTCATGGCTCTGTACGGCATCGCAGCGGTGATATCGCCCGCAACGGCGTCTTTCAGCGTCGGTTTTACGTTGCTCTGCGCAAGCTCTTTTGCCCATGTGCGTTTTCCGTCCAGAATATCTCCGTACCGCTGCACCATGATTTTTCCCGCGCCGAGCATATTCGTCAGCTCTCCGACCTTCTGTGCGTATGCTATGGGCTGATTGAACGGCTCTGTGAAATTATGGCTGACTAAAATCGCAAGATTCGTATTTTCACTTTTTGTTTCCTTGAAGCTGTGCCCGTTTACGACCGCGAGATCATCGTCGTAATTTTCCTGCGCGACAAAGCCGCCCGGATTTTGGCAAAATGTGCGCACTTTATTTTTCCACGGCTTCGGGTAGCCTATCAGCTTTCCTTCGTACAGTATTTTGTTGACCTTTTCCATGATCTCGTTGCGGCATTCTACACGCACACCGATATCGACAGTGCCTGGCTTGTGCGCGATATTGTGCTGCGCGCATAAATTTTCAAGCCAGTCCGCGCCTCGTCTGCCTGTTGCGATAACCGTCTCGTCGGCGTAAATTTTCTGCTCGTTTTCGCCTTCTCCGAGGATGATCCCGAGGCATTTATCGCCGTCGAGGATGATATTTTCACAGGTTGTTTCAAACATCATCTCGACGCCTTTTTCAAGGAGCCAGTTTTGGATAGCCAGATATAAAACCTGCGCTTTTTCCGTTCCGAGGTGCCGAATCGGGCAGTCAACAAGCTTGAGGCCCGCTTTTATCGCGTTTTTGCGTATCTCTTTTATGTCTTCGCCCTCGTATATGCCCTCAACATGCGTATCTGCGCCGAATGCAAGATATATTTTATCCGTGTAATCAATAAGCTGCTGTGCAAACTCCTCTCCGATGAGGCTCGGCAGGTCTCCGCCCACCTCACAGCTTAGGGACAGTTTTCCGTCGGAAAATGCTCCCGCGCCGGAAAAACCTGTTGTGATCGCACACGACGGCTTGCAGTTCACGCATTTGCCTGTCTGCGCCTTCGGACAGCGGCGCTTATCAACAGGCTTCCCCTTTTCCACGATCAGGATTTTCTTATCGCTCCCGTTTTTTAACAGCTCGATTGCGGTAAATATTCCCGCAGGGCCCGCGCCGACTATGATTAAATCATATTTCATTTTCTTCCTCCGTGATTTTGACGTTGTGATTACTTAAAAATATTCGTCTTGGATACCAGTCTTCCAAGCATAAGCCCGAGTATACCGCAGGAGATAAGCTCCCCGGCAAACACGGCGGCGCATATCAGTATATATGCATTTTCAAGACCGTAAACCGTTTTCAGAATGATCGGGACAATAACGGTATTGGTTATTATCGGGAAAACCGGTGCAAGCCGATGCCTCTTTTTTGCAAACAGCCTCGTTCCGATCGCTCCCAGAAGTGTTGCCACCGAGCCGAATACGATGTCCCAGACGGCACAGCCGGAAAGGAGATTCGCAAGCATACACCCGACGAACAGCCCCGGTATGGCGGCAGGGGTAAAAACAGGCAGCACGGTCAGCGCTTCGGAAAGCCTTATCTGTACCATTCCGCTGTCAAGTCCGAGAATATGTGATATAAGTGTTATTACCGCATAAAGCGCCGCTATCATCGCGCCGGTCGTTAAATGGCGAATATCTTTTTTCATTTTATTCTTCCCTTAGTTTTGATTATAGTGAGGATGGTCACGAACTCACTGTCTGTATTATACTATTTTATTTGATTATTGACAATATGATAAAACACTGATAAACTATACAAAAATCTTTAAGTGGGTACAGAGCTGCCTGCAAGATGACATATGTGCGCCTGTGGGCGTTTTGTAGTCTTGCAGTTTTGCAGGGCTTTTGTTATATGGAGAAGCACATGAAATATTATCTGAAAAATCTGACGATTTACGAGGAAAACAACGTCTTTTCCGGCAGTATTGCCGTTGATAACGGTGTTATCGTCTCGCTTGCGCATGATTTTTTTGCAAATGATTTTGAAATCATTGATTGCCGCGGGTATTGCGCATTACCCGGTTTTGCGGATGCACATGTCCATCTGCGCGAGCCGGGCTTTTCTTATAAGGAAACGATCAGAACAGGTACGCTTGCCGCTGCACACGGAGGGTTTACGGCTGTATGCCCGATGCCGAACTTAATCCCCGTCCCCGATTGCACGGAAAATCTCATGCGTGAACTTGAAATCATAAACCGTGACGCCGTCATCGGCGTTTATCCGTATGGCGCCATAACAAAAGGGCAAAACGGCGCTGCGCTTGCCGATTTTGAAGCGATGGAAAAACACGTGCCGGCATTTTCCGACGACGGAAAAGGCGTTCAGAGCGCGTCTGTCATGGAAAAGGCAATGCGCAGCGCAAAAAAGCTTGATAAAATCATCGCGGCGCACTGCGAGGACAAGGCGCTTATCGCGGGCAGGATCTGTATTCACGACGGTGCTTATGCAAAATCAAAAGGCGTATCCGGCGTTCCGTCCGAAAGTGAGCATAAGCCGATCGCGCGCGATATCGACCTTTGCCGCAAAACGGGCAGCAAATATCACGTCTGTCATGTTTCCTGTAAGGAATCCATCGAGCTTATCCGCAGCGCAAAAGCGGCAGGTGTTGACATAACGTGTGAAACCGCTCCGCACTATCTCGTATTCTGTGACGAAGACTTAAAAGACAGCGGCGCATTCAAAATGAATCCGCCGATAAGAGAGCGCACCGACAAGGACGCGCTGATACAAGCCGTATGTGACGGGACTGTCGATATGATATCGACTGACCATGCGCCTCACTCCCGAGAGGAAAAATCAAAGGGTATTTTGAACAGCGCAAACGGCATTGTCGGGCTTGAAACGTCTTTTCCTGTGATGTACACTCATTTTGTAGAAGCAGGCATTATCACCGTTCAGAAGCTTCTTGCGCTCATGTGTTACAATCCGCGCCGTCGTTTTTCTCTGCCGATCCCGAAAATAGCCGTCGGAGAGACTGCGGATTTTACGATATTTGATTTGAACACGCCGTACAAGGTCGATTCCCGCGAATTTCTGAGCATGGGGAAATCGACGCCGTTTGAAAATATGACGCTTTACGGGCGCTGCAAGCTGACGGCATACGGTGACGCAATACCCTGGAGGGAAATATGAAGGACAGCATTTTTGAAGTACTTGACAATGAAAAAATCGCGGAAAACACATATAAAATGACACTTCGCGGCGATACATCGGCAATCAGGGCAGCAGGGCAATTTGTTAACATAAAACTTGACGGTTTTTATCTCCGCCGCCCCATTTCCGTGTGTGATGTGAACGGGAACGCGCTCACGATAATCTACAAAGCCGTCGGAAAAGGGACGGAATATATGAGATCTCTACCGGGCGGTACGCGCCTTGATGTTCTGACCGGTCTCGGAAACGGGTACGATTTATCGCTGTCCGGAAGCGCACCGCTTTTGATCGGCGGCGGCGCCGGTGTTCCGCCGATGTATTCTCTTGCAAAAAAGCTCATAGCCGAAGGCAAAACCGTCACCGTTATCATGGGCTTTAACAAAAAAAGCGAGATTTTTTTTAAGAAAGAGTTTGAAGCGCTCGGCGCAAATGTGATCATCACGACCACCGACGGGAGCCTCGGTATCCGCGGTTTTGTCACGGATGCGATGAATGTGGATTACACCTACATCTACGCCTGCGGCCCCGAGGTCATGCTCAAAGCCGTGTACGATAAATCCGTAACGTCGGCACAGTTCAGCTTTGAAGAGCGCATGGGCTGCGGCTTCGGCGCCTGTATGGGCTGCACCTGCCAAACAAAATACGGCAACAAGCGCATTTGCCGTGACGGTCCCGTTCTCACCAAGGAGGAAATCATATGGTAAACACTGCCGTAACGTTCTGCGGCGTGAAGCTGAAAAATCCCGTCATTCCGGCAAGCGGCACCTTCGGCTTCGGGTACGAATTTGCCGATTTATATGATCTGAATATTCTCGGCTCAATGAGCTTAAAGGGCACGACAAAAACCGCCCGCTACGGTAATGACACCCCGCGCATAGCCGAGTGTTCATCCGGTCTTCTCAACGCCGTCGGTCTTCAGAATCCGGGAATCGACGCCGTGATAGCCGAGGAAATCCCGAAGCTCCGCAAGGTTTATTCCGGCCCTGTCATCGCCAATGTGAGCGGTTTTTCAAAAGAAGAATTCGTATTCTGTTCCGAAAAAATGGATAGCGATGAAAACGTCGATATCATTGAGGTCAATATAAGCTGTCCGAATGTCCACAACGGCGGCATGAGCTTCGGAACGAGCTGTGACTCTGCATTTGAAATCACAAAAGCCGTCAAAACCGTGACGAAAAAGCCGGTCATCCTGAAGCTTTCCCCGAATGTGACGGATATCGCCTCGATCGCCAAGGCGTGTGAGGATGGCGGCGCCGACGGCGTAAGCCTGATAAACACGCTCATGGGCATGAGGATCGACTTAAAGCACCGTCGTCCCGTACTGGCAAATGTGACGGGGGGACTGTCCGGCCCTGCCGTATTCCCCGTTGCTCTGCGTATGGTCTGGCAGGTTTACAACGCCGTAAAAATCCCGATCATCGGTCTCGGCGGGATATCGACTGCCGAGGATGTCCTGGAAATGATGCTCTGCGGAGCAAGCGCAGTACAGGTCGGCGCGGCAAATCTTGTTGACCCGCTTGCGTGCAAAAAAATAATCGACGCGCTGCCATCCGCCATGGAAAAATACGGAATTTCAAATCTATCGGAAATAACGGGAGGTGCCCACTGATGGGTAAAGATGTTATCATCGGCTGCGATTTCAATTCGCGTTCTGAGCTTATGCGTTTTCTCGACAGATTCGGTGATGAAAAACCGTTTCTCAAAATAGGCATGGAGCTTTTTTACAGTGAAGGACCCGCCATCGTGCGTGAGGTAAAAGCGCGCGGACACAGGCTGTTTCTCGATTTGAAGCTGCACGATATTCCGAATACGGTCAGAAAATCCATGACCGTACTGCGCGATTTGGGTGTTGACATGATAAATGTCCACGCCGCGGGAACAAAAGCCATGATGGAGGCGGCACTTGAAGGACTGACAAGACAGGACGGGTCGCGACCGCTTCTCATCGCCGTAACGCAGCTTACCTCAACGAGCGAGGAGCGCATGAAAAGCGAGCTTTTGATTACCGAAACGCTTGAAAACACCGTCGTTCATTACGCAAAAAACGCAAAAGCCGCCGGACTTGACGGCGTTGTATGCTCTCCGCTTGAGGCAGGGCTTGTGCACACTTCCTGCGGCAGCAGCTTTATCACGGTGACGCCGGGCATACGATTTGCGGATAATGCAAAGGACGATCAGGTGCGGATAACCACGCCTGCAAAAGCCAAAGAGATCGGCTCGGATTACATCGTTGTCGGCAGGGCGATAACCGCCGCTTCTTCCCCGCTTTCGATGTACAGAAGATGCATGGAGGAATTTACAGACTGATGTGGAACACGGTATTATTTGACCTTGACGGAACGCTAACAGACCCCAAAGAGGGAATCACAAATTCCGTCGTGCACGCTCTTGCCCATTACGGGATCACGGCAGAGCCCGACAAGCTCACATGCTTTATCGGTCCTCCGCTTTTGGATTCCTTTTACGATTATTACGGCTTTGAAAGAGAAAAAGGCATGGAAGCCGTTCAGTATTACAGAGAATACTTTACCGAGCGCGGCATTTTTGAAAACAGGCTTTATGACGAAATCCCCGACCTTTTAAAATCACTCAAAGCAGCCGGGATCCGCATCGCGCTTGCGACCTCAAAGCCGGAGCCGTTTGCGATCCGCATTTTAGAGCATTTTGATATAGCGCAGTATTTTGACTGTATCTGCGGCGCTCCGCTCGATGAGGGCTTAAACTCGACAAAAGGCTCCGTTATCGCGGCGGCGATCGCAAAATGCGGATGCAAAAATTCAAAGGAGCTCGTAATGGTCGGTGACAGAAAACACGACGTTATCGGCGCGCACGAAAACGGGATAGAATGCATCGGCGTTCTGTACGGTTACGGAAGCCGGGAAGAGCTTACGGACGCCGGAGCAGATCACATAGTCAAAACAGCAAAGCAGCTTTGTGCTTTGCTGACTGGTACGGGAGGTATAGGATGAAAAAAACGATTGCGGAAGCGCTTTTGTCGATCGGCGCTGTATTTATCCGCCCCGATGAGCCTTTCATCTGGGCAAGCGGCATAAAAAGCCCGATTTACTGTGACAACAGACTGATTCTGACAAGTCCCGAAGCGCGAAACACGGTGGAGCGTGCGATCGCCGACACCGTAAAAAAAGAATACCCCGATTGTGAGGTGCTTATGGGAACAAGCACGGCGGGAATCGCGCACGCGGCTATCGCGGCGCACATTCTCGGTATACCCATGGGCTATGTGCGCGGAAGCACAAAGGATCACGGACGGCAGAACAAAATCGAGGGAAAGCTGGATGCCGGTGACAAGGTCGTCATCATCGAAGACCTTATATCGACAGCCGGAAGCGTCATAGATGTTTACGATTCACTCATCGAAGCAGGCGCACAGGTCCTCGGCGTCGTGAGCATTTTCACATACGGCATGAAAAAAGGGCTTGACCGCCTTGCAACCGCCGGACTTAAAAACGTAAGTCTTACGGATATCGACACAGTCGCGCTCGCTGCCGCCGAAAAAGGGTATATCGCAGATGCGGATATCGAGAGAATTCTCCGATTCCGTGACGATCCGTCCGATGAAAGCTGGATAGGAGGCGCAAAATGAGAAGTCTCATAGATATTGCGGATCTGTCTGTTAAAGAAATTGACGAGCTGATCGCATCGGCTGAGGACATGATCGCAAATCCCGAAAAATACGCGCATGTGTGCGCGGGAAAAAAGCTTGCAACACTTTTTTACGAGCCGTCAACGAGAACACGTCTGAGTTTTGAATCGGCCATGTACTCCCTCGGCGGATACGTTCTCGGTTTTTCCGAAGCAGCGTCAAGCTCGGCAGCAAAGGGTGAAAGCGTGGCGGACACGGTAAGAGTCGTGAGCTGCTATGCCGACATCATAGCGATGCGTCACTTCAAAGAAGGCGCGCCGAAGGTCGCGTCCATGTTTGCGGATGTTCCCATCATAAACGCAGGCGACGGCGGACACAATCACCCCACGCAGACGCTTGCAGACCTACTGACGATCAAACGCGAAAAAGGCCGTCTTGACAGCCTTACGGTCGGGCTTTGCGGTGATTTGAAATTCGGAAGAACCGTTCATTCGCTCGTAACGGCAATGTCAAGATATGAAAACATCCGTTTTGTTTTCATATCCCCCGAGGAACTGATCATACCGGAAAACATCAAATCCGAAATACTGGAAAAGAATAATATTCCGTACACGGAAACGCGCTCTTTGGAAGACGCCATGCCGACGCTTGATATCCTGTACATGACGCGCGTACAGCGTGAACGCTTTTTCAATGAGGCGGATTATCTGCGTCTGAAGGACAGCTATATCCTCACGCCGGAGAAATTAAAACCGGCTAAATCTGATTTATCCGTCATGCACCCGCTGCCGCGCGTCAATGAAATATCCGTTGCAGTCGATAATGATCCACGGGCATGCTATTTCCGTCAGGTGCTGAATGGGAAATTTATGCGTATGGCGCTTATCATGAAGCTTTTGGAGGTGGAAGCATGATCATCGGTAGCATAACGGACGGCATCGTCATTGACCATATCCCCGCCGGGCGCGGTATGGAGCTTTACCGTTATCTGCATCTTGATGCGTTGGACTGTGAGGTCGCTCTCATCAAGAACGCCGTCAGCGGCAAAAAGGGCAAAAAAGATATCATCAAAATCGGCGCGCCGATCGAGCTCAATTTTGACATTCTCGGATATATTGACCCGAAAATCACCGTGAATATAATCCGAAACGGGCAACGCATAAGCAAACAGCATCCGGCACTCCCCGAAAGAATCACAAACATGCTCAAATGCAAAAACCCGCGGTGCATAACCTCCATAGAACAGGAACTCGACCACGTTTTTGTTCTCACAGACCGGGAAAAAGGCGTTTACCGCTGTTTATACTGTGACACAATCGCAAAATAGGTGTAAAAAATCCGGCTGAAATTTCAGCCGGATTTATGCATTATTCTTCAATAAGCAGCTCCATCAATAAGTTCCATGCGTCATCGTTTTCGATCCTGTAGTCCCA
>JAZRYQ010000223.1:0-8475 GCA_045600805.1 Candidatus Alloscillospira sp.
GTTTTTTATTGCAGAAAAGCTTTCATGACCGGGCATGTATTTTGCATCACGCCTATTGTGACGGCAGCAAGCCTTGTCCCGTAAACAACGGCACGCCCGGTATCCATTCCCGATAGCATAGCGGCGGTGACTCCGGAGAAAAACGCGTCTCCCGCTCCGGTACTGTCGATCATCTCCGTTTTTTCCGCGGCGACAAAGTCTGCTTTTTCGTTCAGCGCATCATAATACGCCGCGCCCTTTTCACCGCAGGTGATAATAAAGCAGTCACAGCCGAGGCGTTCCGTTCCTGTTTTACAGGCGCTTATCATATTGCTTTCAGAATTCCTATCAAGCGTCAGCGCCAGTATATGTTCCGCTTCGATATAATTGCAGACAAAGCATTTTGCGCCGGAAAGGGCATCATAATTTTCGGGAAGTCCCGCAAGATTTCCGATCACGACATAGATGTCGAGCCCGAGTTTTTTCGCTGTTCCGAATGCTTTTTCGGTGATTTCCGGCTTTGCGTCGATGGTTATCGCGCAGGCTTTGCACCCTGAAAACGCTTCTTCGGTAAGAACTTCGCGCAAAAGCTCAAAATCCGGCTGTTTTGATATGCTGCCGGCAAGGTCGTTATTCTCGTCCATGATGGCAAGCCATGTTCCGAGGCCGTCTTTTTCCGTTCTGCAAACTGACGATACGTCAACACCGGCGTTTTCAAGGTGCTTTACTATCTCGTCTCCTGCGCCGCCCTTGTCAACCGTCGTAATAAGCTTTACATCCACGCCCAGATTGGCAAGGTCCTCCGCGACATTGCGCGCAACGCCGCCGTGCACATAGACAACACTGCCGATGTTGGTGCCTTTTGCGTCATAGCTTCCTGAAGGAAAACCTTTGATATCAAGAAATGTTGTTCCGACAACTGCGATCTTACTCATAGTTTTTCAGCTTTCTGTTCAGCTTTTTGTAAATAAGTCTCATTTGTTCTTCAGGCGTGTTCTCGGCATCATCAAGACTCAGCCAAGCAACGGCGCTGTTTTCATCTTTCTTAATCTGTGTTTTTGCGGAATCATCCGCTTCAAAAAGAAATGTACAGTTTAGGTGCTTGTGGGCTTTCACGGTTTTTCCGCGTTTTACATGCTCTGCCACGTTTAAAACCTCAACGGAAAAAAACCCGTCATCAAGCAGAGAAAGAGCGGTTATGCCCGTTTCCTCCGATGCTTCTCTGCGCGATACGGACAGCATATCCTCCTCGCCGTCGGCGTGCCCTCCTGTCCATGACCATGCGTTATAAATGTTGTGGAACACCATGAGCACTTTATCACGCTGTTTGTTTACGATCCAGGCAGATGCCGTAAAATGCGCTGTCTTATTATCACGCAGCAGACAATCGGGATGCGTTTGCGCAAAATCCGTCATAAACGCGCGTGCCGATTTTTCGCTCTCATCAAAAGGTTTATACGCTGTCAGCGCTGAAATAAGCCTGTCCATTCTTATTTCGATGCGTTTACATCGCTTATTCTTACTCTTACACCCTTTGAAAGTGCCATCTCCTCCAGAAGGGCGGCGGCTTTTGCGCTGTTTTTGTTGATCGTTTTGACAGCCGTTGAATCAAGGGTGCTTTTCGGCATTTTCGCCATGATTTTTCGTATGGCGTCAGCCGTGTTTGCCGAGCCGAGCTTCAGCATTTTCGCCCACGCCGGCGCATCGGGGCCGCAGAGCTGTTCTTCAAGCTCGGGAAGGATCATATCCACGACGCTGTCGTAATCAACATCTTCTATATCTATCGTAAGTCTTATCATATCTTTCTCCTATCTGAATTGTCTCATATCGGCAAAATACAGATTTTTTCTGCAAAATGCCGAAAAATCGGGTGTAAGCTCCGGCATGTGTGTATGGATCGCCGTGATGATCTGTACGGGATTTACGGAAGGCTCCTGCGCTGAAAGCACACATTCAAGCGCTACTTCTTTGTCACCGGCTTTGAAAGCTATGCGCTTAATATTTGGTATCATATCCACATCGGCAAAGCCGTGCTTCGTTTTTTTGTTGATCATGAGTGCCTGCCGTGAAAAAAGCGTATTCAGCTCAGACGCTGCAAAACTCGTATCAAATGTATCATATTCAAGCACGCCTGTATGCTCTATCCATTTGATATCGCGCACTTTTGCTTCCGATTTATATACATCGAGGATTTTTATGCCCTCCGGCATTTTGCCGTTGAGCTTATCGCGGATATCGGCAAGCGGCGTATCATCCGCTGTTACGAAATCCATGAGCTCACATTCACTTTCACAGCAAACGGAAAGCGGGAGCGCTATCGACATATACGGATGCGGGTTAAAGCCCTCGGTGTGCTTGATTTTCACGTCTGCTCTTACAAAAACGCGCTGGAGAGTGTGCATCAGGTCAAGATGCGATATATACGCCGCTCTGCCCTTTTTCTCAAAGAGAACCCTGACATTTTCATTCATCGCATACGCCCTCCCTGTAAAGTCTGTTGGCGCCGCAGCCGGTGCACTGTCTGCGGCAATCGGGAGTGATCTCACCGCGATATGCTGTGTGACGTTCATTTTTGAGATACTCCTCGTTAACGCCCGTACTCGTGATGCTCCACGGCAAAATCTCGTTTTCACCGATCTCTCTTGTCGCGTAAAAATCGGGATCGACGCCTGTTTTCTCAAATGCCTTCATCCAGCGGTCGAACGAAAAATGCTCTCCCCAGGAGTCAAGTCTGCCGCCGTCACGCCATACCTGTTCGATGACCTTGCCGACTTTTCGGTCACCGCGCGCAAGCACGGCTTCGATGTAGCTTGTATCGGCGTCATGCCAGTTATATGTAATGGATTTTGAGCGCATCGTGCTCCGCAAAAGCGCAACACGGCGCATATATTCCCCGCGCGTTACCTGCCTGTCCCACTGGAACGGCGTATGCGGTTTCGGAACAAAGCAGGATGTGCTGACGGTGATCTTGACACCGCGTGATTTGTTCTTCGCGTGTGTTTTCCACATGGAAAGAACTTTTTCGGCAAGCTCGGCAATTCCGACAACATCCTCATCCGTCTCTGTCGGCAAGCCGAGCATAAAGTAAAGCTTTAGGCCGTTCCAGCCACCTTCAAATGCGATCCTGCATGAGGCAAGGACATCCTCCTCGCGCACGTTTTTGTTGATAACGTCACGAAGTCTCTGCGTTCCCGCTTCCGGCGCAAAGGTAAGTCCTGTTTTTCTTACCTTCTGTACTCTTTCCATCAGCTCAAGGGAGAAATTATCGGCTCGCAGCGACGGAAGAGAAAGGCTTATGTTTTTCTTTTCGCAGTAATCCAGAAGCCCGTCACACAGCGGCATAAGCTGCTTATAATCGCTTGTGCTCAGGGAAGAAAGCGTTGCTTCCTCATAGCCCGACTTTTCAAGGCTCTCTATCCCCTGCTTGATAAGCGTCTCCGCGCTTCTCGGCCGTACCGGTCTGTACGCATACCCCGCCTGGCAGAAGCGGCAGCCGCGTATACAGCCGCGGAAAACTTCAAGCACCACCCTGTCATGTACGATCTCCGTGGACGGCACGATCGTATCCGTCGGAAAATATGATTTATCGAAATTCTGCACAATGCGCTTTGTGACCTTTTCTGGTGCGCCGTCATGCGCGGTTATCGCTTTTATCGTTCCGTCGTCATGATACGCCACTTCATATAACGAGGGCACATAAACGCCCTGTATTCTGGCCGCTTCGATAAGAAATTCTTTCTTTGTTTTTCCGGCTTTGCGAAAGCTTCTGTAAAGCTTGAAAACCTCGATATCGACATTCTCTCCTTCCCCGATAAAGAAAAGGTCGATAAAATCCGCCATGACCTCGGAATTGAAGCAGACCGTGCCGCCTGCGACAACGAGCGGCATAGCATCTGTTCTATCCTCCGCCCGTATGGGAATCGACGCAAGGTCAAGCATATTAAGCACGTTTGTATACGCCATTTCATAACCTAAGGAAAAAGCGATTATATCAAAATCACGGATCGCGTCACCGGATTCAAGACCGTAAAGCGGTATGTTGTTTTCACGCATCTGCGCTTCCATATCGCTCCACGGAGCAAAAACGCGCTCGCACCAAAATCCGTCCGTTTTGTTGAAAAGTCCGTAAAGGATCCTCATGCCGAGATTGGACATACCGATTTCGTATGTGTCGGGAAAGCACAGCGCGATACGCAGATCGACATCTTTCTTGTCTTTCACGATCTGATTATATTCTCCGCCTGTATATCTTGCTGGTTTTTGTACTTTCGGAAGTATTCTGCGCAGATTGTTATCCATTTCACGCTACCTCTTTATATGATTCTTCACACATATTCTATACTATTTTACAGCTCTTGACAATAGATAAAAAGTAAAACACCCGTGCAGCAGAGCAGCGTGATATTGCCGAAATACACAAGCAGATACACGGCGGCGGAGAAAAACGAGCAAAGCGTTATCATATCCGCAGCTTTCGAGACTTTTTCAGACATCTCAATTTCAAAGCGTGACAGCATAAGGCAGCTTAAAAAACGCCCGCCGTCAAGTATGCGCAGCGGAAGCAGATTAAAAACGGAAAGTACAAAGGAAAGTCCCGCAAAATAATAAAATCCCGAATAAGCAGCTATCAATGCCGCGGTCATTCCGAATACAGGTCCGGCGATCACGGCAATGCTTTCCCGTAAATATGACATACCGGTACATCCCGCCATCTGTATGCCGAAGCAGGATACCGTCACTTCGCGAATTTTACCGCCGAGTATAAGCGTCAGCAGGATATGCCCCGTTTCGTGCAGCATACACGCAAGAGTAAGGGCTGGCAGCATTTCTATATAGCCCATCAATAACATGAAAACGGGTATAAGAAGCCCCGACGGTTTAACACTGAATCTGATTTTACTGATAAAATTCTCCTACTTTCACTGCGTTTTCATCATTCAAAACGGCGCAGTAATACGCGTCAGACACTTTGGCAAGATCACCGTCCGAAAGCGCGCTTCCGATGAGCTCAAAAGACTGAACACAGCTTTTTCCCGACGTAAAGTATATTCTGCCGTCTTTTGCTAGAGTAAAGAGCAGCATTATAAACACAAGTACAAGCATCATCATGATCGTTTTCTTCATAACATCACCGTTTAATTATACTTGCCTTTTTGGAGGATGATTACCGAGCATCACAGTCAATCGCGCCCCGATTGTCTGTATATTGTTTTCATTGTATTGACAATTCTTTATTCAGATGTTAGTTTATTATTAGGTTGGTATAGATGTATGTACAAAACCGTTTATTTGTTATTTATTATGCTTAGTGATAAATTTTAAGGAGGAGAAACTGCATGTACGAGTTTAAACCCGCAACAGACCGAATCAAGAGGATGAGAGAGCGCATTCGTGACCGCGTTTTGCGTCTTGACTCCGAGCGCGGCGTTCTTATCACGGAGGCCGCAAAAAAATACGAGAACATCGTTCCTATCGTAAAACGTCCCCTGCTCACTCTTGAGCTTTGCAAGAAAATGACGATCCTCATTGATGACGACGAGATCATCGTCGGCAACAAAGGACCTTATTTCTTCTCAAGCCCCGCTTCCCCGGAATGGGGCGTTTCTCAGTGGATCGTTGACGCCGTTGCATCCGGCGAGTGGACGATCCGCGAAGACGGCTTATATCACAACCCCGACGACGAGGAAGTCCGTCAGTGCATAAGCCAGGAGGATTATGATGCTCTTGTTCCCGTATACGAATACTGGAAAGACAAGAAAGTCGGCACAGTCGCCGATGCATGGCAGCCGGAAGGCTTTGAAGAGCTCCGTGACCTCTATGCCTCTGACTACCGTCCCGGCGGAATGGGCCTTATCGCTCTTCCGGCAGGTCATCTGATTGCCGGTTATGAAAAGATAATCAAGGTCGGCTACAAGGCTATCTGGCAGCAGGCAAGAGACTGGATGGATGCACACCGCGGCAATCTCATGGGTGAGGATGTAAACAAATACATGTTCTACACAGCAGCCGCAACGATCTGTGAATCCGCTATGATCCTCGGCAAGCGTTATTCCGAAAAAGCCGCTGAAATGGCAAAGGATGAGAAATATTCACCCGAGCGCCGCGCAGAGCTTGAAATGATGGCAAAGGGTTTAGCAAACCTTTCCGAAAATCCTGCTTCCAACTTCTACGAGGCAGTACAGGGCATCATGCTTTATCAGGTCCTTCTTGCTGTTGATACCCGCACTCCGTCACCTGCACTCGGCAGATTTGACCAGTATACATGGCCGTATCTCGAAAAAGAGCTGCGCGAAGGCACAATAACGGAAGAGTATGCACAGGAGATCGTGGACGCGTTCTTCCTCAAGGCAAACTGCTTCTATGCAGCAGGCCCGGGCAAACTCGTCGCAACAACCGGCGTCGGCAATACCTATCAGCACACAACGCTCGGCGGCGTAAACCGTGACACAGGCGAGGACGCAACGAACCCCGTAACCTATATGGTTCTTGAAACAGTCGGCCGTCTGAAGCTTCATGATCCGACCATTTCCCTCCGATTCAACAAGAACAGCCCGGATAAGCTTTGGGACTGCGCTATCGCCACATCAAAACTCGTCGGCGGTCTGCCGCTTTATCAGAACGACGAGGTCATCATCCCCGGCGTTATCGCAGAGCTCGGCTTTGACCTTCGTGACGCACGTGACTACGGTATCATCGGCTGCCAGGAAATCGTCGGCTGCGGCAACGATTATCCCGCACCGAACGGGATCCATCCGCCTCACGCAAGCATTCTCTGGGGTACCGTTATGAATATGGCTTTGAACAACGGTATCAACCCGTATAACGGCAAGCAGGCATCTCTGCACACCGGATATCTTTACGATATGACCTGCATTGAAGAAGTACGGGAAGCCATCAAGAAGATGGGCGAATATATCATGCATCTGTACATCACGATGAACAACTATGCTGAATATATCGCACAGTACTGGGCAACACAGACGGCGCTTTCCATCTCCATTGAAGGCTGCATGGAAAACGGCAAGGACTGCGTAAACGGCGGTGCTAAATACAACTCCTACGGCGGCACGGCAACAGGTCTTGCAACGATTGCCGACGCGATCACAACGATCAAATACATGTGCTTTGACAAGAAGCTTATCACGACACGCGAGCTTTACGATGCGTGGATCGCAAACTGGGAAGGCTATGAGCCGCTTCGTCAGAGAATTCTCAACGAAGTCCCGCACTACGGCAACGCAGACCCGTATTCCGACATGGAGCTTAAATGGTGTGCTGACCTGTATTACAATATCTGCAATCAGCTTTACAGTGTGCGTTCCAAGAAGTACAAAGCAGGTCTTTACGGTGCATCCGACCATATCGAGCAGGGCAAGTACACATGGGCAACGCTTGACGGACGTAAGTTCGGTGAGCCTATCGCAGACGCCATGAGCCCGTCCCAGAGCCGCGATACAAACGGTCCTACCGCTGTATTTGCTTCCTCGGTTGTATTCGACCATCACCACTACATGGGCGGTATCGCGCTCAATCTCCGTATGCATCCGACGGTCCTTTCAAACCAGGGCGGTGTTGACAAGCTGCGCGATATGACAAAGGCATATTTTGAAAACGGCGGTATGGAAGTTCAGTACAACGTCGTTGATACCGAAACGCTCAGAGCTGCTCAGCTTGAGCCGACACAGTACCGTGACCTTGTTGTCCGCATTGCCGGTTACTCTGCTTACTTTGTTGAGCTCGGAACAAGCCTGCAGAACGATATCATCGCAAGAAACGAGAACATGATCTAAGTGTTTATATATTTCGTATGCGGCTATGCCGCATACGAAATATGCTATATAGCAGAAAGGAGCTAAACAATGTATGAGTTCAGACCTGCAACAGACCGTATTGTAAAAATGCGCAACCGTATACGTGACCGCGTCATCCGCTGCGATTCGGAACGTGCGCTTATCATTACGGAGGCATCCAAAAAATATGAAAACATCGTTCCTATCATCAAGCGTCCGCTTATGATGAAGGAAATCGCCGAAAAAACGACTGTTCTTATTGACGACGAAGAAATCATCTGCGGCAGCAAGAGCAAGTATTTCTTCGGAAGTCCGGCATACCCCGAGTGGGGCGCCATGAGCGACTGGATAACAGACGCAGTCCGTTCCGGTGAGTGGACTATGCGCGAGGACGGACTTTATCACAATCCCGACAACGAGGAAGTTCAACTTTCCATCAGTGAGGAAGACTGTGTCGCACTTGAAAGCGTATATGATTACTGGGAAAACCGCAAGATCGGCACAACGGCAGACGCATGGCAGCCGGAAGGCTATGATGAGATAAACCGTCTCGGCGTATGTGACTACAATGACCGCAGCGGTATGGGACTTCTCGGTCTTTCGGCCGGTCATCTGATCGCCGGCTATCCGAAAATCATCAATAAGGGCTACAAGGCGATATGGCAGGAAGCGAAGGACTGGCTTGCTGAGCACCGCGGCAACCTCA
>JAZRYQ010000224.1:0-3212 GCA_045600805.1 Candidatus Alloscillospira sp.
AATCGATATGCGGTATTTACCGATTGGTAATGCTTTTAATCAGCATAGGGTTGGGTTGCTTCGTGTATAAGAAAATGTTGTATTTTAATGAAAAGCCATTGACAATATCACGATACCGTGATATGATATCAGTGCAGAGAACAAGGAGGATTAGCTATGCCTGTATTATCAAGATTTTACGGGATCATAATAAGAATGTATTTTTTGCAAAAAGAACACAACCCGCCGCATATTCACGCAATCTATAATGAAGATATGGCGGCAATTGATTTAATGACAGGGAATGTTTTAGAGGGATATTTGCCGCCGAAGGCATTGGCACTTGTGCTGGAATGGATTACGATGCATCGTGACGAATTAAAAGAAGTATGGGAAACACAGAACTTCAAAGATATCGCACCGCTTGAATGAGATAAGTGAGGGGAACACAAATGTTTCATAAAATAAAAAATGTAGTACCGCTTTCCGATTACAAACTGAGCGTTACATTTGCAGAGGGCGTAACCAAAATTTATGATGCTGCTCCTTTGTTTGATAAGATACCTGCTTTCGAAAGTTTAACGCAAACTCCCGGGGTGTTTGCCGATGTATATGTTGATGTCGGCGGACACGGTATTGTGTGGAACGATGAACTTGATTTATCTTGCGAAGAGCTTTGGGAAAACGGCAAAAAAACAGACACTTTATTTGATGGACTTATGTCTTTCGGAGATGCATCGGAGTTGTGGGGACTTAGCGAGAGTACACTGCGAAAGGCGGTCGAATACGGCAAATTAAAAAATGGTGTAGATGTGTGTAAATTCGGAAAACAGTGGGTCGTATCGGCGGAAGCAATGCAACGAGAATACGGTCAAAATCGGAGCAGGATATAAAATTACCGATCGGTAAATCTTATAAACCGTGAGTATCGGTGATGCGATGATGATTCTATAAAAATAATATTATTTCAATAGAAATTTATTAACATTTAATAGATTTTTGTATATAATATCATCGAATGGCGGTGCTCATAATGGCTCAGACAAATGTAAACATTCGCATGGATGAAGCAACCAAAAAAGCATTTGATAAGTTTTGCAGTGAAATCGGATTATCGGTAAGCTCGGCGTTTAATATTTTTGCCAAAACCGTTGTCAGAGAACAGCGGATTCCGTTTGAAATCACAACGGAGGTTCCGAATGACGAAACAAAAACGGCAATTGAAAATGTCAGAAACGGTGTTGGTTTAAGTAAAGGATTCAGGTCTGTTAAAGAACTGATGGAAGACTTGTATGCTGACAATTAAGTACGAGACCTCATTCAAAAAAAGATTTTTAAAGAATCGTTAAGCGCGGGTATGATATTCGTTTGCTTGAAGAAGTGATCGAAATTTTGGCAAGCGGCAATGAACTGCCGAAAAAATATAAAGACCATAGCTTGAACGGTGAGTATGCCGTTTGCCGGGAATGTCATATTACTCCGGATTGGCTGTTGATTTATGAAATTGACGGTGATGAATTGATTTTGTATTTGACCAGAACGGGAACATACAGCGATTTGTTTTAAGTTGCCGTCCGGCAAAAACTTATACCAAAGGAAAAAGGGAAAAAGGAAGGAAACAGCATCATGAAGACAACAGTTATCTGTCTCGGCGACAGCATCACGGAGGGCATCGGGGCATCGGACGCATCCCGCACCTCCTATGTCGCCCGGCTCGCTCTTCTGCTCGGGAAGGACTACACCGTCATCAACCGCGGACGCAACGGCGCTACCGTCATGGTACCGGCAGACGGCAGAGTTGACGATTTCGGGCGTCTTGAACACTACCGCAAGGCAAAGGAGGATGCCGCGGCGGCAAAAGAGCGCGGCGATAAGCTTATCATCAGCATCATGCTCGGCACCAACGACGCCGACGTCATCGACTACGGCTTCCTCGGTCGCGGGCAGGACTATTATGACCGCTACCGCGACGTATTTGAGCAAAAGTATACGGCGCTCATCGACGGACTCGCCGAACAGTACCCCGATCTGCGCCTCGTTCTCAACCTGTCGCCGTATTCGTATGATAATAATAAACACGAATCCTTCGGCAACCTCGAAAGCGTGTGGCGGTTTCAGAAGGAGATCGCCGATCGGACGGCGGAAAAAGGGATGAAGGTGTACGTCAACGATGTGGCACACGTCACGTCGCCCGCGGTGCTCCAAGAGAAAGACGTGCAGGCGTTCTTTGCCGACGGACTGCATCCGAACGATCTCGGGCATCTGTATTTTGCGCATCATTTTTATCTTGCCGTCAAAGCGGCGGAAGCGCTGTAATTCAAAATAAAGAGAAAAGAAAAAGAGGGAACAGGATGATACCGTTAAACATTATGAAGACGACCGTGGAGATCGGCTTGAAGGAGCCTGTCAGACTGTACCACGTGACCGACGCGCATATCTGCAAGGCGTACGAAAACGAAGGAGAAGAGCTCAACTGGCTGGCATATAACCGTTGGAAGAACTGCTTCGATCATGACCTGACGGGAGAGCCGGAGCGCGTGTTCGAGCGCATCGTGGCATACGGAAAAGAAAAAGGGTGTCTGTTCGCCTTCACCGGCGACATATACGACTTTATCTCGCAGGCGAATTTAGACTATTTTGCGGATCTCGTCAAGGATGTCGACTATATTTACGCGGCGGGCAATCACGATTTCTGCCATTTTCCCGGACGTGACAAGGAGGATTATCCCTATAAGCTCGAATACTTACATGTGCTTGCACCGTACGTAAAGGATAATCTGCTGTTTTCCTCGCGCGTCGTCGGCGGCGTCAATCTCATCACGCTCGATAACAGCTATAATCAGGTCACCGACGGACAGACGGATGCCCTGATGGCGGAAGCGGCAAAGGGACTGCCGATGATCCTGTTCGTTCACAATCCGTTTTATGAGAAGGGATACGTCGAGCAGACGTTTGCGAAAGGAAAAGACTGTGCGTACGTAGTGGCGCCGCCGGAAGAAGTGTTGGCAAGATATAACCCCGGACGGGCGGCAAGCGAGCGGGCAACGCCGGCAACGCAGAGAGCGTATGATTATATCACGGGAGAGCCGCTGATCAAAGCCGTATTTGCGGGGCACACCCACGAAAACTTCCAAGCGCCGCTGCCGGGCGGCGCCGTGCAGTACATCACCGGATGTGCCATCGACGGCCATGCACGGGAAATTACTATTATGTAAGTATGTAAATAATTGTTG
>JAZRYQ010000225.1:0-2974 GCA_045600805.1 Candidatus Alloscillospira sp.
GCGGAAGAGCGTCATCTCCACGCCGGTCAGCTCTTTGACGCGGTCGTGCGCCTTTTGCAGCTCGACACGGCATTGGTCGGCTGAGAGCTTGCTCATCTGTTTATGGTTTTCACTGTGATTGCCGAGGTCGTGTCCGGCGGCGAGGATCGCCTTGACATCGTCCGGGTATTTGTTGATCCATTCGCCGGTCATGAAAAAGGTGACGTGGACCTCATTTTTTGCAAGAATATCGAGGATGTTTCGGGTATCTTCATTACCCCAAGCTGCATCAAAGCTGAGTGCAACCTTCTTTTCATCGGTCTTGACGCAGTAGATCGGGAGCTTTTTTACGGATGCAGCGGTCTCGCGCACTTCGGTCGCAGTATGTACGGCGGCAAACAGGAAAAAGGCCAGGGAAAAACAGAGAAGGCCGTATCGTACGATACGGTAGATTTTGGTTGGATTTTCGTCGAAATTCATGGATTGCCTCAAAAGCAGATGCTTCGTATATTGTATGATGCGCCATTGAATTTCATTCGACGGAATTTGGGGACTTTTCTGAGTTTTGGAGAGCGGGTTTGTAGTCTTGCTTATGAAAATGTCGGAAATGTCGGTATAATGTCGGTATATCTTGAGCGTATGTCGGTTATACGGTATAATATTGTTACTAGGAGGACTGGCTATGGCATACATTGAATCTGAAATTCTTGAATTAAAAGCTAAATTTGCAGATACTATCTGCAAAGATATCGTTGCGTTCCTTATCAAATGGTGGAGATATAATCATTGGTGTTGATGATAAAGGCAAAGTTGTTGGCTTAAACAATATAGATGAGACTTCTAAAAAGATATCCGATATGATTACAGACCAGATTGAACCAAATCCTCAGGCTATCATAAGTTCTGAAATAAGATATGAAGACGGCAAAATGTTACTGGTTGTACATGTGCAGAAGGGTGTCCGGCCACTCTATTGTCAGAAAAAATATGGCTTTTCGTCTGCAGGTTGCGTTATGCGAATCGGTACTACATGTAAGAAGACGACGCCTGAATAGATCCGGATTCGTTACGAAAGGAATTTTATTGACTCTGATTTGATGACGGTCACGCCTGCAAAATATGGTTCTATTTCCTTCAAAACACTAAAAATATATTATGCTGAGAAGGGGTATCATTTAGAAGACGCATCTTTTGAGGCAAATCTTAATCTCCGAACCCAAAACGGCGAGTATAATCTTTTGGCAGAGTTATTATCTGATAAAAATATGGTACCTCTGATTACAGTTAAGTTTCAGGGAACCGATAAGGCATCGGTATCAGACACGACAGTGCGCCCTCGCGTTGATCGGTATTTGTTTGATTTTGATAGTGTAAACGAAGCGGTGATAAATGCGCTTGTTCATAATGATTGGAATGTATCACAGCCGTTGATTTCTCTTTTTAGCGATCACATTGAAATTTTCTCTCACGGAGGATTACCGAAAGGACAGACACGGGAACTTATGGCCACTGTAATTGGTGTTACAAAACGTACGATCGAAAGAACTCTAAAAAAGCTGCAGGAAAAAAAGTTGCTTGTCAGAAGCGGAGCAAAGAAATCAGGAAACTGGATTGTCATCAAATAACAAAAAGCAAGCGTGATATCATATTTTAGTGTGGCATAGCACGCCTGCAAACAAACCGGAAGAGTGGACCGTCGATGTGCCTGATTGAGGGGTTTTTTCCGAAATAATGCTTGATAAAATCAGAAAAAAATAGTATAGTTTATGTAGTGGTTTTATGCGATGAATCCATGAAATTCATTTATGGAATACAGGTAAACTGTTACAGAGGAGGCAAGGCAGATGGGAAATTTACTGTCTGGATTGGAAGACCTTGGACTTGGGGATCTGAAGGAGATGGAAGTCTACGAGGATCCGATGAAAAAAGCGAAAGAGGCGGCGAAGGCGGAAGAAAAGCCGGGAGAGAAAAAAGAAAAATCAGAAGAAGATTTTTTATTCTTAAAGCTGTTTATCTGTCCGGTCTGCGATCATGAGATCCGCGTTCCGGCAGTTCGTACCGGAAAGGCGAAGCTGGTTGGGTCGGATAGCGATTTGCGTCCGCACTATCAGGGGGTTGATCCGTTAAAATACGATGCAATTGTTTGTTCTCATTGCGGTTATGCTGCCGTAACGAGATTTTTCCAGAATATGACGAATCCGCAGGCGAAACTGATCAGGACACAGATCACACCGAAATTTCGGGCCCCGGAAATGCCGACGGGAAAGTTCAGCTATGATGATGCAATTCTGCGCCATCGTCTTGCTCTTGTGAGTGCAATGGTGAAGCGTTCCAAAATCAGTGAGCGTGCCTATGTCTGCCTGAAAACGGCATGGCTTCTCCGCAGCAAGGGTGAACAGCTGGAGTCGCAGGAAGAGAAGGCAGTGCTTGAGATGCAGGAGCTGGAGTTTTTGGCGACGGCCTTTGAGGGATTTGTAGAGGCAATGTCGAAGGAACCGTTCCCAATCTGCGGTATGGATGAAACGACGATCAGTCTGATGCTTGCCGAGGTCGGACGCCGAATCGGAAAACATGACGAGGCGGCTCGTTTTGTATCGAGGATCATTATGTCGAGAACGGCAACGGACCGTATCAAAAATCGTGCCCGTGAGATTAAGGAAGCAATTATGGAAGATATGAAAAAAGCTGAAGAAAACAAGCCGGAAGAATAACAGTGCAGACGCGCCGGAGTGGAATACCTCCGGCGTTTTTCGTGCAGGCAAAGTGAGCATAAGAAATGCCGCAAGCTTGCTTGCAAGGCATTTTGCGATGCGAGCGCGCCCACGACTGAGTGTCCAAAGGACACGAAGTTGTGGCATGCGAAGCAAGTGCCTGCTCAGGCAAAGTGAGCATAAGAAATGCCGCAAGCTTGCTTGCAAGGCATTTTGCGATGCGAGCGCGCCCACGACTGAGTGTCCAAAGGACACGAAGTTGTGGCATGCGAAGCAAGTGCCTG
>JAZRYQ010000226.1:0-3509 GCA_045600805.1 Candidatus Alloscillospira sp.
ATTTTATAAATTTATTTTAAATTACGAAAAATAAATTGTCAAGAAACTGTACTTGTCAAAATACGCAAACCGTACTTGACAAAAAGGTGAAAATGTAACTATTATATAAAAAAACACAGTGGGGCCGTATCAGACAAATAAGCTCTGACAAGGCCCCTATAAGAAGCAAGCGGCGCGCGCCGATCGCTATTTATACTATGCCGGACAGCGCACACTTGTTCTAAGGGGGAGAGCACTATGATCAGAATTGCACCTTCGCTTTTGTCGGCGGATTTTACGGCGCTCGGAGAAGATATCAAATCGGTTTCCGATGCCGATTTTCTCCATTTTGACGTAATGGACGGCATGTTTGTTCCGAATATTTCCGTCGGAATACCAGTTTTGCAGTCGATAAGAAAATGTACGGATATGACGCTCGATGTCCACCTGATGATAGACAGGCCCGTGCGGTACGCAGAGCCGTTCTGCAAAGCCGGAGCCGATATTCTTGTTTGTCATGTCGAGGCAGACACGCCGCAGAATATAAATGCCTTCCTTGACAAAACAAAAGCGCTGGGCGTAAAAGCCGGAGCCGCCATCAAGCCGAAAACACCTGCCGAGGCGCTGATTCCGTATCTTGAAAAACTTGACCTTGCGCTTGTCATGACAGTTGAGCCGGGCTTCGGCGGACAGAAATTCATGGCTGATATGATGCCGAAGGTAGAATTTCTTCGAAATTACATCGAAAAACACGCGCTTTCCTGTTTCCTCGAGGTTGACGGCGGCGTGAATCCCGAGACAGCCAAGACATGCATCCATGCAGGCGCAGACGTTTTAGTCGCGGGAAGCGATGTTTTCAAAGCAGCAGACAGAAACGCGCGTATCGCACAGCTTAGAGGTATTGGATTATGAGCTTTTTTCCCACTTCTCTTGAAACCCTGATCGACAAATTTGCATCCCTTCCCGGAATCGGTAAAAAATCCGCCCAGCGCCTTGCTCTTCATGTGCTGTCACTGTCGGAGGAGGATGCAGCTTCCTTTGCCGATGCCATTGTAAACGCAAAACAGACCGTGCATTGCTGCGCTGTCTGTCAGAATCTCACCGATATGGAAATTTGCCCGATATGCACGGATATTCAGCGCGATGAAAAGACGATCTGCGTCGTGTCTGACCCGAAGGATGTCATTGCGCTTGAACGGGGACGCGAATACCGTGGACATTATCATGTTCTGCACGGTGTTATTTCCCCGATAAATCACATAAGCCCCGATGACTTAAAGATACGCGAGCTTGTTGCGCGCGTATCTGAAGGTGATATTGAAGAGGTCATCATGGCGACGAATCCCGATACAGAGGGGGAGACGACGGCAAGATATATTTCCCGCCTTTTAAAGCCGTTCGGTGTGAAGATCACGCGCCTTGCTTACGGTATACCCGTCGGCTCAAATCTTGAATTTGCCGATGACGCAACGCTCATGCGCGCGCTTGAAGGACGTAGGGAGTTTTGAATATGATAAACAAAAAGCTTAAGGCATTGTGGAACTATTTTTCAACGTATGAAAAGATATGGTTTTTCTCCATACTCGTTTTAGCGTGTGTTTTTGCCGTTATATTTCCGGAGGAGGATGTAAACGGCGTAAACGGCGGTCTTATCATGGCGCTGTACCTTGCCGACACGGTTTTCAATATCCTTTGCGAGCTGCTTATATCAAAGCAGAGTAAGTGGAATTTCATCGTTTCGCTGTTTGTGGAGGTCACGGAAATCCTGATTTGCGTCGTGCTTTCATACCGTTTTGCCACCATGGCTGCTACGCTGTTTTTCTGGATACCGATAGACATCATCAGCTTCATAAACTGGCGCCATCATCCCGATGAACAAAAAGATGAACTCACAGTCGTGCGCAGACTGTCGGGACTTGCGGAAGCTGCCGTCATCGCGGGAATCGTCATTTGGACGCTCGGCGTCGGGTATTTTCTCACAACGCTCGATGTCGGGACTGACCTTTTCGGCGGCAACGAGACGCTTGAGATCGTTGTGTGCTATCTCGATGCGTGCGCTTCGGCGGTCGGTATCGCAAACGGCGTCTTTATTCTGCTGCGCTACCGTGAACAGTGGATAGCATGGTATATAAGCTCGTTTTTGGAAACCGCCATCAATATTCTCTCCGGTCAGTTTGTGCTTCTCGTTTTGAAAGCCGGTTATATCACGAACACAACGTACGGCTATATCAAATGGACGAAATATATTAAAAATCATAAAGAATAGGATAAACAAATGCTGCTGTATGCACGAAGCATACAGCAGCATTTGTTTATGTGTTTATATCTTCAAGTGTCTTTCCGTTCAAAAGCAGGAGCTTTTCGGCAAGAAGCTTTGCAAAGCCGGATATGACCGCACTCATGGAAATAAGTTCCTCGGTGCTGGAAACGGCGATGTCGGCAGGACTCGGATAATCGAGAAGACTTCCTGCGATCACCTTCACCTGCGAAATAAAATATTTCGACGCTACCGTATGCCGCCGTATATACGTGTTATAAATATGCTTCATCTCTTCACTTGTTATGTTTGTCGGTGTTATCTCATGCAGGGTTGACATGCTCAGGCTCTGCTTGAGAGTACATATCATGATAAGATAAGCAATATGCACGCGATAGTATTTCTTTTTGATCGGCTCCGGCATTAGTCTGCGGCGAACATAATTGTTGATCGTCGCCGCGGTTATGAATTCTTCTTCCTTTAATTCGGGTGGCAGATAGTCAAGATACTGTGTGAGCAGTGCAAGCACCTGCTCCATGTATAAGCCGATATCCGGTATCTCATCCCAAAGAGGAAGTCTGTATTCATCAAGGTATTTTTCCCAGCGTCTTAATTTTGATGCGATAAGTGTTTTATCAAATGCCATTTTCATCACTCCTATGGAATGATTATATCAAATGTTGACGATACTTTCAAGCAGAAAGCAATTTTACATTGACATAATCGAAAAGATATGATAATCTAATCTTAAAGATTAGGTGTTGCTGAAAGGAGAATGAAAATGAACAAATATGTGATTGTGACCGATTCCTCATGTGACATGCCGCCGGAAAAGCTGCGAGAGCTGGAAGTTGAAGCCGTCGAGTTGACGTTTTCGTTTGAGCCGTCGAGAACGAGATATACAAATTCTCAGATGCGTCCGAAGGATTTTTACAGAAAAATGCGATGCGGAGCCCATCCGAAAACCGCTGCGGCAAATATAGAAGATTTCAATGAAATCTTCGCGCCGATCCTGGATTCGGGGCGGGATATTCTTTGCGTTTCTTTTTCTTCCGCTCTCAGTATGACCTGCAACAGTGCCGCGATCGCGGCCTCTGAGCTTTCTGCATCATACCCGAACAGGAAAATCATCGTTGTTGATTCGCTTTGCGCCTCGGCAGGACTCGGGCTGCTTGTGTATATGGCAGTACTTGCGCGCGAAAACGGAATGACGCTGGAAGAAAATGCCGCGTATCTTGAAAAGCTCAAAGGCAAGATAGGCCACTGGTTTACG
>JAZRYQ010000227.1:0-25259 GCA_045600805.1 Candidatus Alloscillospira sp.
CCCGCCTGGCGGCTCATCGTGAGATATTCAAGACCGACGCTTTTTAAAAACGTGAGCCTTGCGACGATCTCCTTGATGATTCCCTCCGCGATCATCGCGGATTTGCCTTCCAGCTTCAGATCATGCATAAAATCAAGCGCATCGACAATGGAAAGATCGGTAAACTCCGCTATACTCAGTCCTCCGACGGTCACGGCGAGTATTTCCGGCTTCAGCCTTTTTCCGTGGCAGGAATTACACGGATGCTCGGACATATACTGTTCAAGCTCCCATCTTGTATAAATGCTCTGCGTTTCCTTATACCGGCGCTCAAGATTGTTTACGATCCCTTCAAACGGCCTTGAAAGCGTGCCTTTTCCACCCTCGCGTATATAATTGAGCGTCAGCTTTTCGTCGCCTGTTCCGTAAAGGATGATATCCAGCACACCCTCGGGCAGATCACGTATCGGCGTTGTGAGTTTGAAATGGTATTTTTTCGCAAGCGCCTCGAAATACATTCTGGATATTCCGTCATCCTTGATGCTGCCCCAGCCGGAAGCAGAAATTGCCCCTTCGGCGATACTCATGGCCTTGTTCGGAATGATGATATCCGGATCAACGTGCAGGACATTTCCAAGACCGGTGCATTCAGGGCACGCACCGTACGGCGCATTGAACGAAAACATTCTCGGCGTCAGCTCTTCAATGGATATCCCGCAGTCCTCGCAGGCGTAATTCTGTGAAAAAGACATCTGCTCATCCTGTCCGACAAGGTCGATATTCACAAGCCCGCCGGATAAAGCCGTCGCTGTTTCCACGGAATCGGTCAGTCTGCGCTGAATGTCGGATTTTACGACAAGTCTGTCCACAACGATCTCGATAGTATGCTTGATGTTTTTGTCAAGGAAAATATCCTCGGACAGATCATATATGCTCTCGTCAACACGCACACGGACATAGCCGGATTTTCGCGCATCCTCGAAAACCGACTTATATTCTCCCTTGCGCGCTCTTACAACAGGGGCGAGTATCTGGATCCTTGTCCCCTCCGGAAGCGTCATGACCTGGTCTACGATCTGGTCAACAGACTGCTGTCGTATCTCTTTTCCGCATTTCGGGCAGTGCGGAATGCCGACGCGCGCCCACAAAAGACGCAGATAATCATAAATTTCCGTTACGGTCCCGACGGTCGAGCGCGGATTTTTGCTCGTTGTCTTCTGGTCGATCGCGATCGCCGGAGATAATCCGTCAATGCTGTCAACATCCGGCTTTTCCATCTGCCCCAAAAACTGACGCGCATAGGATGACAGAGATTCAACATATCTTCTCTGTCCCTCGGCATATATCGTATCAAACGCAAGCGATGACTTTCCGCTTCCCGAAAGTCCCGTAAAAACCACGAGCTTTTCTCTCGGAATGGAAAGGTCGATATTTTGCAGATTGTTCATTCTTGCGCCGCGGATTTCAATATTCTCACGCATTTTTCTCTGCTCCCGCTATAAATGATTTAATTATATTATTATACACCAAAAGCTTTGTTTACACAATATCAAACGTTACTCTGCGTATATGCGGCTCCAGCGAAAAACCGTTTTGCAGAATTTTGCATACGATCTGCGCACAAGCCTGACTGTCGCTTGCGGCGTTGTGATGGTCAAGGCATATACCCATGCAGTCACAAACCGTATTCAGCTTGTGATTCGGCATGTTTCCGAAAAGCTTCTGCGTCATCCTGTATGTACAGACATAATCCGTCGGCGGCACCTTGATATCATATCTTCGGAAAAGCTTTTTCAGCACACCGAGATCAAAAACCGCATTGTGAGCGCACAAAATCCCTGATGTCATCACAGGTCCGATCAGCGTCCAGAGCTCTCCGAAATCCGGCGAGCCCGCCACGGCCTCCGGCGTTATTCCGTGCAGCATCATATTGAATCCGTCAAAATCCGCGCACGGGTCAACAAGATAATACTGTGACTGAACGATCTGCGCATTTTCGATCACGGATATTCCGATAGAACAAATACTGTTATTAAAATGATTCGGCGTTTCGACATCGAACGCAATAATTCTCCTCATTTTCGCACCCTTCCGCCAAACAAATTATTTTTCTACATTATATCAGAAAAAGCACAATATGTGAAAATAATCTTTGCAATTTTTGATATAATCCTGTATAATAATAAAACAGCAAATTGAGGAGGATATACATAATGAAAAAGCTTACCGTAAAAAAGGGCATTGACTGCATGGCATGTCTGAGCTGTGTTACCGCTTGCTCAAACGCATTTTATAAAGAAATGGATCCCGGTAAATCCTGCATTCAGATCGTTGACCGCAAAGGCACCGCAAAACCCATGGTTTGCGTACAGTGCGGAAAGTGCGCTTCTGTCTGCCCGCAGAATGCCATCACACAGAACGCAAAGGGCGTTTACATGATAAATAAAAAGCTTTGCGTCGGCTGCGGCGCCTGCGTTGAGGCATGTCCTTTCAAGGTCATGGTCCTTGCCGGCGAGACCGCTTCCAAGTGCATCGCCTGCGGTATCTGCGCAAAAGCCTGCCCGATGGAAATGCTCGAGGTCGTTGAGGCGTAATCACTGTTCAAAACCATTCAAAGCCGTATCTGCTTTAATTTTTGCAGGTATGGCTTTTTATTTACAAAATACACTTGAAATAGCGATTGTTTATGATAGAATAAAAATATCATAAATTTATTATGGAGGTAGTAAAAATGAATGAAGTATTTGAATTCTTAAAAAAGGCCGGAACATATTATCTGGCAACAGTTGAAGGCGACCAGCCGAGAGTCCGTCCTTTCGGTACGATCAATGAGTTTGAAGGCAAGCTCTACATTCAGACCGGTAAAGTAAAGCCCTGCTCAAAGCAGATGCTTGCTAACCCCAAAGTTGAGATCTGCGCATTCACAGGCGGCCAGTGGCTCCGTATCGAAGCTCTCGCCATTGAGGATGACAGATTTGAAGCAAGAAAGAGCATGCTCGATGCTTATCCCAACTTAAGAGGCAATTATTCCGAGGATGACGGCAATACACAGGTTCTTTATCTCAAGGACGCTGTTGCTACCTTCTCATCCTTCACAGCTCCTGCAAGAGTCGTTAAGTTCTGATTTTTCGTGCTGCATTCCGGTGTATCACAAAATACCGGAATGCAGCCTATTTTTTATTTTGCCGCTTTTGCGGCATAACGGAGATCATTATGTTTGAATTTTTAAAAGCAATCATCATCGGTATCGTTCAGGGAATAACCGAATGGCTTCCCGTCAGCTCAACAGGGCACATGATCCTGTTTGAGGAGCTTCTGAAATTTGAGCTTTCGGATGCTTTCATCGAAATGTTCAATGTCGTTATTCAGCTTGGCTCTATCCTTGCTGTTGTCGTACTTTATTTTACAAAGCTGAACCCGTTTTCCCGCAAAAAAACGCCGGCAAAACGGATGCAAACATGGAATTTATGGTTCAAAATAATCATCGCCTGTATTCCGTCGGCTGTTATCGGCCTGATTTTGGACGATTGGTTTGATGAACATTTTTATAATTACATTGTCGTCGCGATCGCTTTAATTGTTTACGGTATCGTCTTTATTCTCATAGAAAGATCCAACCGCAAAAAAACACCGCGCGTCAGTGACGTTGTCGCGATAGACTGCAAGACCGCTCTCGGCATCGGCGCTTTTCAGGTCTTGGCGCTCATCCCCGGAACATCCCGCTCCGGCTCCACGATCATCGGCGGCATGATCCTCGGCGTTTCGAGAACGGCCGCGGCGGAGTTTTCATTCTTCCTCGCGCTGCCCACGATGCTCGGCGCTTCTTTTCTGAAAATACTCAAATACTTTCTTGACGGCAACGCCATGTTTAACGGTCAGGAATGGGGAATTCTGATCATCGGCTGCGTCGTTGCGTTTGTTGTTTCTCTGTTCGCCATAAAAACGCTTATGAACTATGTCCGCAATCACACGTTCTCGGCATTCGGCGTGTACCGCATCCTTTTAGGTATCGTCGTCATCGGGACATGGGTAATCAAAGCGCTAATATAAAGCTTTCGCCCTCTTTTCAAGCGAAAAGAGGGCGTTATATTATTTAAATTTTCTGCTTTCGGCAACCGCCATTTCATCACAGCGGTTGTTGTACTCGTTCTCGGCGTGACCTTTCACCCAGATAAACTCGACAATATGCTCCTGCAAAAGCTCATAAAGTCTTTGCCACAGGTCCGGATTTTTCACCGGACCTGCTTTTCTTTGCCAGTTATGCGCGATCCATGATTTCAGCCATCCTTTATTGATCGCGTTCACGATATACTGGGAATCCGTGTACAATCTGACTGAGCACGGCTCACGCAGAGCCGACAGCGCGGTGATGACGCCCGTCAGCTCCATTCGGTTATTTGTTGTAACGGCTTCGCCGCCGGACATTTCTTTTTTCTTCTCGCCGTATCGGAGGATCGCTCCCCAACCGCCGGGGCCCGGGTTTCCGCTGCACGCCCCGTCAGTATAAATGATCACCTCTTTCATTCCGCGTCGGTTTCCTCGTCCTGCTCATCCTTGCTCATAAGCGCTATGGACTGAACATGCGTTTCGTCTCCGACACGCATGAGTCTCACGCCCTGCGTATCACGCTTATAGGTGCTGATATCGGAAACATCCATTCTTATTATCGTTCCGTCATCGGATACGATGAGAACGTCAATATCCTCCCCAACGACCTTGACCGCCGCGACATGTCCTGTTTTATCCGTGATATTATAGTTGCGAAGCCCCATACCGCCGCGGGACTGAGCGGCTTTTTCCTCGCCGCCGCGCAGATATTCCGTTACCGGTGTTCTCTTTCCGTAGCCGTTTTCCGTAACGGAAAGAACGGTCTTATCCGTGTCGGCAATGGCGGCGCCGATGCAATAATCATCCTGTCTGAGCTTTATGCCTCTTACGCCTGTTGCGTTTCTGCCCATGGGACGCATATCGCTCTCGTCAAAGCATATTGCCATACCGTTATGTGTTGCGATAAGGATAAGCTTTGTTCCGTCTGTGTCAAGCACGGAGATAAGCTCGTCATCATCGTCAATGCTTATTGCTCTGATGCCGCTTGTTCGGATATTTTTCAGAACGCTCATTTCCATGCGCTTGACCGTGCCGTTTTTCGTTACCATGATGATGAAGCTGTTATCGCTTTGCAGCGCTTCGTCAAAGTCCGGCATACGGATCATGGCGGAAATTTTCTCTCCCGGCTGAAGCGGCAGGATATTTACGATATTATTGCCTTTTGCGGCTCTGCCGGCCTCCGGTATCGCATAACCTTTCTTTTTATACACTCTTCCGAGACTTGTAAAGAACAGCACGTAATCATGCGTTGAAGCCGTGAACAGCGTTTCAACGTAATCCTCTTCGCGCGTGGACATCGCGCGGACACCCTTACCGCCGCGGCGCTGGGAAGCATACTCGCTTGCCGGTGTGCGCTTGATATAACCGCTGTGCGTGAGCGTATACACGCAGTCCTCTTCTTCGATCAGGTCTTCAAAGTCTATCTCGTCCTCAACATCCTGAATTTCCGTTCTTCTCTTATCGCCGTATTTATCGCGTATCGCTGCAAGCTCGTCCTTCAAAACGCCGCGCAGCATCTCATCAGACGTCAAAAGCTGCTTATAATACGCGATTTTTTCTTCAAGCTCCTTGTACTCATTTTCAAGCTTCTCACGGTCAAGTCCCTGCAATGCTTTCAGACGCATATCGAGGATAGCCTGTGCCTGTACATCGTCAAGGTCAAAGCGCTCCATAAGTCTTTCTTTCGCTTCGTCATACGATGTGCGGATAATATGGATGACTTCGTCGATATTATCCTGCGCGATCATAAGCCCTTCGAGCAAATGAGCGCGCTCCTGCGCTTTTTTGAGGTCAAATTTCGTTCTTCTGACGATCACATCCTCCTGGAACGTGATATATTCATCAAGAATATGGCGCAGAGACAGAATTCTCGGCTGCGTCTGATCTTCAACGAGCGCGAGCATGATGATCGAAAATGTTGACTGGAGCTGCGTCTGCATGAACAGCTTATTGAGCACGACCTGCGGATTTGCGTCGCGCTTGAGCTCTATGACGATGCGCATACCGTTTCTGTCTGTTTCATCGCGCAGATCCGAAATCCCGTCAAGACGTTTTTCCTTGACCTGGTCGGCGATCGCTTTGATAAGCTGTCTTTTATTGACCTGATACGGAAGCTCGGTCACGATGATCCTCGTTCTGCGGTCACGTCCGAATTCTTCAAGCTCCGTTTTCGCGCGGACAACGATTTTCCCTCGCCCCGTTGCATACGCCTGCCGAATGCCGCTTCTGCCCATGATGATCCCGCGCGTCGGGAAATCCGGTCCCTGTATATGCTGCATAAGGTCATACAGTGTTGCGTCTTTGTTTTCAAGGATACAGATGCAGGCGTTGATAACTTCCTTTAAATTATGCGGCGGTATATTCGTCGCCATACCGACGGCGATACCGGACGAACCGTTTACAAGTAAATTCGGAAAGCGGCTCGGCAATACGCGCGGCTCTTTGCGGCTTTCGTCAAAGTTCGGATTCCAGTCGACAGTCTCTTTTGCTATATCGCGGAGCATTTCATCGGAAATTTTAGAAAGTCTTGCCTCCGTGTATCGGTAAGCTGCCGGAGGGTCACCGTCAACGGAGCCGAAGTTGCCGTGACCGTCAACGAGCATATATCGCATGGAGAAATCCTGCGCAAGACGCACCATCGCGTCATACACGGACGAGTCACCGTGCGGGTGATATCTGCCCAATACGTCACCGACGCATGTAGCGGATTTTTTGAACGGCTTATCGCTTGTCAGATTATCCTCGTACAGAGCGTATAAAATTCTCCTGTGAACGGGCTTCAAGCCGTCACGCACATCGGGAAGCGCTCTTCCGACGATGACAGACATAGCGTAATCTCTGTAACTGTTCTGCATTTCATTTACAAGCTCGGATTCCGTTATCTTCTGATTCGGGAACATGATATCCTCGGGCTTGTAATCTCTGTTATGAGCCATTGTCCGTCACCTCCTTAAATATCAAGATTTACGACGTATTTCGCGTTTTCTTCTATCCAGTTTCTTCTCGGCTCGACCTCTTCACCCATCAGGATCGTGAAAATTTCGTCTGCCTTTATCGCGTCATCAAGTGTAATGCGGCGCAGGGAGCGTCTTTCCGGGTCCATGGTCGTTTCCCATAGCTCATGCGGGTCCATTTCACCGAGACCTTTGAATCTGGAAATGTCAATTTTCGCGTTCTGGTTATCCGCTCTCAACTCAGCCGAGATAGCATCTCTTTCGTCATCGGAATACGCAACACGCTGCGTTTTTCCGCGCGTCAGCTTATACAGCGGCGGCACGGCGGAATACACATAGCCGTTTTCGATAAGCGGCCGCATATATCTGAAGAAAAACGTGAGCAGAAGCGTCCTGATATGGCTTCCGCCAACATCGGCATCCGCCATGATGATTATTTTATGATAACGCAGCTTTTCAATGTTGAATTCATCGCCTATTCCGGCGCCGAGCGCAACGATCATCGGATACAGCTTGTCGTTGCCGTATATTTTATCCGCTCTCGCTTTTTCGACGTTGAGCATTTTGCCCCACATGGAAAGTATCGCCTGAAAACGGCTGTCACGTCCCTGGATGGCTGAGCCTGCGGCGGAATCGCCCTCGACGATGTAAATTTCACACAAAGACGGGTCGCGCTCATTGCAGTCCTGCAATTTATCCGGCATCTGACCGGATTCAAGACCGGTCTTGCGTCTGACCGATTCTCTTGCTTTTCTTGCCGCCTCACGTGCGCGGGAAGCGGTCATTGCCTTTTCGAGAATCGTCTTGCCGACGTTCGGGTTTTCTTCAAGATAGGCGCTGAGCTTATCCGTAATGATACTGTTTACAAGCGTTCTTATTTCGCTGTTTCCGAGCTTTGCCTTCGTCTGTCCTTCAAACTGTGCATTTGTAAGCTTAACGGAAATAATGCAGGACAGCCCCTCACGGCAATCCTCACCCGATACCTTGTCATCATCCTTGATGATTTTCATGCGCTTTCCGTAATTGTTGATGACCGTTGTCAGCGCTCTTTTGAAGCCCTCCTCGTGCATTCCGCCTTCGGGCGTATGGATATTATTTGCAAACGAAACGATGATCTCATTATAGCTGTCATTGTATTGAAGCGCGACCTCGGCAATGGAATCATCCTTCTCGCCGGACATGTATATGACGTCATCGTGAAGCGCGGTCTTATTACGGTTTATATACTGCACGAACTGCCGGATGCCGCCTTCATAGCACATCTCGTCCTTCTGTTCTTTTCCGCTGCGCCTGTCCTCCGTCGAAATATGAAGTCCCGCATTCAAAAATGCCTGCTCACGCATACGGGTATGCAGAATATCATAGTCATAAACCGTGTCTTCAAACATTTCCGGGTCCGGCTTGAACGTGACCGTCGTACCCGTTCTGTCAGTATCACCGATGATTTTGATTTTTTCGACGATGTTGCCGCGCGAGAATTTCATCTGATATATTTTGCCGTCCTTATGTACCTGTACGACAAGCCACTCCGACAAAGCGTTGACAACAGACGCACCGACGCCGTGAAGACCGCCGGAAACCTTATAGCCTCCGCCGCCGAATTTTCCGCCCGCATGAAGCACGGTAAAAACAACCTCCAGAGCGCTTTTTCCCGTCTGCTCCTGGATATCGACAGGTATACCGCGCCCGTTATCCACGACGGTGATAATATCTCCCTCGTCGATGTAAACATTGATGTCGGTACAGTAACCTGCGAGTGCTTCGTCGATCGAGTTATCTACGATCTCATAAACAAGATGGTGCAGACCTGATGACGAAGTTGAGCCGATATACATACCCGGCCTTTTTCGTACCGCTTCAAGTCCTTCCAGAACCTGTATCTGCGAAGCATCATATTCCTGTGTTATTTTCTCCGTAATTTCTGACATCTGAATTTCTCCAATCATAAACCGAAAAGTGATGATAACTGACTGCGCTTTAAAAGCGTCTGCGATGAAAGCTGTGATAAATAGATCACGGTTTTTCCGTTTTCATTGCACAGTACAAAGGAACGAGGGATATCCTCTGATATATTGATCAAAATTTTGTTTTTCTCGGCGTTGTTTAAAAATTTGCGCGTGATATGTGAGCTTGTTGAATTGTCAAGGTCAAACACGCCGAGGACCGACTTTACCGGAACAAGTGTATTCTGTCCCAAATGAAGATACATTTCCAAATCAGAAGACCTCACCGTTTTTTATTGAAAGAACTTTTCCGCCTGTTTTTTTTGAAATGCTCTGATCCTCACAGCATGTTATCAGAACCTGACCTTCGTTGATTCTGTTGAGGATAAAATCCTGTCTTTCGGCGTCAAGCTCCGATAAAACATCATCAAGAAGCAAAACCGGATATTCTCCGGTGTCCACAGAATGGATATTTCTCTCCGCAAGCTTTACGGAGATCGCCGCTGTTCTTGTCTGCCCCTGTGAAGCGTAGTTTTTTGCGTCGATCCCGTTGATATGAATTTCAAGATCGTCCTTGTGCGCTCCGGAAAGACATCTTTTTGCGCTTACTTCCGCCTGTCTGTGCGCTTTCATATGCTCTTTCAGCGGCTTGAGAAGCTCCGAGGGCTTTGCAAACGTGTTCTCTATCGTTTTTACCGTTTTATATCCGATATTGAGCTTTTCTTTTCCGCCTGAAAAATTCATGTGTATTTCCGAGGCATACTCGTCAAGAAGCTTTACAAATCTTGCTCTGTAATAAATCAGCACGGCAGAGATTTCGCACATTCTTGTATCAAAATCCTCCAGCACCGAGAACATATCCTCGTCACAGTCTTTTAAAATTCTCGTTTTGTTTTCATACAGCTTTCTGTATTCCGACAAAGCAGACGAATATTTCGGTCTTAACTGACACAGGCAGTTATCTATGAGCCTTCTTCTGTAAACAGGAGAGGAACGAATAATGTTCAAATCATCGGGACAGAATAGGACTGCTGTCAGTTTTCCGGACAATTCGGCATTTGTCTTGATTTTTTTATCGTTGACATAGACGGTTTTTTTTCTCAGCGCCGAAAGCTCGGCTTTGAGCTTCTGATTTCTGCCCTGTGAGAAAATTTCGGCGCTTACGGCTGCATTTTCTTCACCGAATCTGATAAGCTCTCTGTCGGTTTTTGCTCTGAAGGATCTTCCGCCCGTCAGATAATACACTGCCTCGAGCATATTCGTTTTTCCGTTTGCGTTTCCGCCGACGATGACATTGATACCGTCCGAAAAATCGACACACGATTTTTTGTAGTTTCTGAAATTTTCAAGCTCCAGTCTGTTGACGACCATTTGCTATTCAGCCCTTTTTACCGTAATAAGCTGACCACAGCACTTGACGATATCACCCTCGCGGATCTTCTTTCCGCGCTGATAACACACCTCGCCGTTTACCTCGACTTCGCCGTCAAGTATAAGCTGTTTTGCAAATCCGCCGCTTTCGACTATGTTTGCAAACTTTAAAAGCGAATCAAGCTTAATATATTCTTCTCTGATATACTCGATATCAATATCTTTACTCTTTACTTTAACCTTCATTTGTTTTTAACCTCACCGGAAGGATCATATAAAGAAAGCTGTTTGATTCATCCTCCGGCAGAACAAGACATGGTGTCACACCTGTTGAAAGTCTTATAATAACATTGTCTGACGGCGCGGCCTTCAAAGCGTCCATGAGATACTTGTTGTTGAAACCGATATCAAGGTCATCCGCCGAGCCTTCAATTTCACATTCGTCGGACGCTCTGCCGAGCGGCGTAACGGCAAGAAGCTTTAAAACACCGTCACTGAATCTGCATCTGAGCGGGCTTTTCAGCTTATCGTTTATAATGAGCGATACCCTTTCAACAGCGGACAAAACGATTTTTTTATCTGCTTTGATATCATATTTTCCCGTCATCGGAATAGATTTCTTATAATTCAGAAATTCTCCTTCAAGTCTTCTTGAGATCAGAACGGTATCACCGATTTTGAAGAGAATATGCTTTGGTCCGAGATTTACAGTCACATCATCGTCTGTATCACTCAGTATTTTTTCGACCTCGTTCAAAGCTGCACCGGGAACGACAAAGCTCAGATCATCGTCTGCTGTTTCTTTTAATTCTTCTCTTCTCAGAGCAAGTCTGTACCCGTCAACGGCGACCATTGTCAGAATATTATTTTCCGTTTCAAACAATTCGCCGGTATGTATCGGTCTTGCTTCGTTATCGGAAACGGCAAAGCTCGTCTGTGAGATCATTGCCTTTAAAGCTTTTTGTTCCATAACGATAGAATGTGTGGAATCCACACTTGGTATTTCCGGATAATCCTCTGACGGCGAGCCCATAATATCAAATTCGCTCATTCCGCTTTTTATATTCGTCATAAAGTTTTCTTCCGTTGTTATCGTTATGAAATCGCCGGACATTTTTCTGACGATGTCACCGAAAAGCTTTGAATTGATAACGATCCGTCCGGATTCTTCGATATCGGCAGGAAAGCTTGTTGTTATTCCTGTTTTCAGATCATATCCCGATATCGTAACTTTATTTTCTTCTGCCTCTATCAAAAGTCCTTCAAGGGCTGCAACGGCGCTTTTTACGGCGGCTGCTCTTGACGCTGTATTTACGGCTTGGATGAGAAGATATTTTTCACAGGTAAATTTCATATTATGCCTCCTATGGAATAAATTATAATTAAACAGAATATTGTTTTATTTTAGCAGTATAAGCAGTAGGACATGTTGATTGTGGAAAAGCTTAGAAAACATAGAAAAACACAGTATTTTTTCACATTATGAGATTATCATAACAATGTGGAAAATATGATTAAAAGCTGTCGAGAATGTTGATAAAACTGTTTTTCAACAGAAATCAACACACTTTCAACAATGTTATGTGTTTTTTGAGTTTACATTGCTTGTTATGTCTTTGATTGCCTGTGAAGCTTCAAAATTGGTTTTGATCGAATCCTCGACTTTTCTTATCGAGGACAATACCGTCGTATGGTCTCTGTCCTGAAAATACGCGCCGATTTCGATAAGCGGCAGATTTGTCAGTTTTCTGATAATATACATTGCCGTCTGACGAGCAATGACGATATTGCGTGACCTTGACTGTCCTTTCAGGTCATCGGGATGCAGTCCGTAATAATTGGAGGTTTCTTCAATAATAAGCTCCGGTGTCGGCGCTTCCTTATTGTCTTTATAAAAATCTTCAAGTATCGTACTGACCATCTGAATGGACGGCTTTTCTGTCATAAGATCCTGGCAGGCCTTGATTTTTTTGACGGCGCCCTCAAGCTGTCTCACATTTGCCGTGATGTTGTTTGAAACATAATCGCAGACCTCATCGTCTAAGATAATGCCGAGCTGCATGGCTTTATTCTTGATGATGGCGATCCTCGTTTCATAATCGGGCGGCTTTATGTCAACGATAAGTCCCGATTCAAAGCGTGTTATGAGTCTGTCCTCAAGCTTTGTGATCTCAGACGGGGGACGGTCAGATGTAAATGCGATCTGTTTTTGATATTCAAACAGAGTATTGAAGGTATTGAAAAATTCCTCCTGTGAACTGTTGCGTCCTGCAATAAATTGAACATCGTCCATCAAAAACATATCCGCACCGCGGTATTTTTCACGGAATTCGATGTTTTTACCGGATTGAATGGCGCGGATCAGTTCATTTGTGAAATCGTCGCCCTTTACATAAACAATATTATATTCCGGGTGACGTTCTCTGATTTTCAATCTTATCGCGTTTAGAAGGTGTGTTTTGCCGAGGCCGGAATTTCCGTATATGAACAGGGGATTGTATTCTTTTGTTTTTTCCTCGGCAACGGCGAGCGCGGCGGCATATGCAAGTCTGTTGGAGCTGCCGACGACGAATCTGTCAAACGTATAAATGTCATACACGGAATCGTCACTTTTATTCTTCGGCTTTGCATACATCTCTGCTTCCTTGCCGGTTAAAATAAGGACTTCAAATTCTCCGGAAAAAATCTCAAAAAGCGCGTTTTTTATCAAAGGCATGAATCTTTGTTCAATAACGTCCTTTTTGAATTGCGACGGTGTATTTAAAATCAGTTTGTTGTTTTCTATGTCTATCGCCGTGCAGTCATTAAACCATGTATCAATAGCAGTTGAAGTGAGATCCCTTTGAAGCATATCAAGAACTCTGCCCCAGATGTCTTCTGCTGAATTCATAAAACAACCCTTTCTTAATTTATATCTAAAAATTATCCACATTCTATAATAGCAGAAAATGATAAAAAAAGCAATACATATAATAATAGAATATAATAAAGTATATAGGAAACAGGCAAACAAAAAAGCAGAGGTCATCCTCTGCTTTCAGTGTTCTATTTCATGTGATCAGCCGATTGTGTTCAGCTTTTTTGTAAGACTGCTCTTTTTGCGTGCAGCATTATTCTTGTGAATGATACCTTTTTGTGCAGCATGATCGACGGTCTTAACAGCAACTTTATAGGCGCTTTCAGCTGTTTCACGATTGCCCTCTGCAACAGCGGCGTCAAACTTCTTAAGGCTGTTCTTAAGCTTTGTCTTTTCGATCTTGTTCTTGGCATTGCGCTCTTTTGCAATAAGAACTCTCTTTTCAGCGGATTTAATATTAGGCATCTTGCTTCGCCACCTCCTCCTATAAAGTTACACTTCCGTGCGGATAAAAATAATACCATGAAAATGTCTGAAAATCAAGCTTTTTTTAAAAAAAATTGATAATTTATGATTCATACTATATATAGTTATTTTCGGTTTTTATTGTCCATTTTATTGTTATCAATATCCGCTGCTGGTAAAATAATTTAACACATTAATTATTTAAATAATAAAAATGTTTCACGTTAAACATTTTTAGCTTCAAACTGTATTGAAAACAGAAAATATCATGTTATAATACAGTATATTTATTGAACAAGGGGGTGCGATATGGGAAGGATCATTGCGGTTTCAAATCAGAAAGGCGGCGTCGGAAAAACGACCTCGTGCATAAACATCTGCTGCGCGCTGACGATGGCGGGTAAAAAAGTCCTCTTGTGTGATATGGACCCGCAGGGCAACTGCACATCCGGCTTCGGCGTCGATAAAAACAATGCCGTGCCGAATATTTACGATGTTCTGATTCAGAACGGCGATGCGGAAAGTGCCGTTGTAAAAACAAAATACGGAGATATCATCCCGTCCAATATTGTGCTTGCCGGTGCTGCTGTCGAGCTTGTTTCGGCAAATGAAAGAGAGTTTATTCTGAAAAAAGCGCTCAGGCCGTTAAAAGACAGATATGATTATATTTACATTGACTGCCCGCCCTCTCTTGAGCTTCTGACGCTGAACGCATTGTGCGCCGCCGATACCGTTCTGATACCGGTGCAATGCGAATACTTTGCGCTGGAGGGATTAACGGATTTAATGTCTACGGTGCGTATTGTAAAAAAGCGCCTGAATCCGAAACTTGAAATCGAAGGCGTACTTCTCACGATGTACGATTCGAGAACGAATTTTTCCGCGCAGGTCGCTTCGGAGGTCAAAAAATATTTCAAAAGCAAGGTATATAGTGTTGCGATTCCGAGAAACGTAAGACTTTCCGAGGCACCGAGCCACGGAAAACCGGCAATCGTATATGACAAAGCATCGCGCGGCTCAAAAGCGTATGTTGAGCTTGCAAATGAGATAATCAGAAAGGGGTAGGTGGTCAAGTGGCAAAAAAAGGTCTCGGAACAGGGCTTGAAGCTTTGTTCGGCGAAGATTTTTCCGATAATGCGGGCAATGATTTTGAATATCTCCCTGTTTCCAAAATCGAGCCGAATTCCGATCAGCCCCGTACAAGCTTTGATGAATCGGGTCTTGATGAGCTTGCGGATTCCATTCGTGAGCACGGTGTGATCCAGCCATTGACGGTGAGAAGATTAAACGGCGGGTTTTATCAGATAATCGCCGGAGAAAGACGCTGGCGCGCAGCGAGGATCGCAAAACTTGATACGATACCGGCAAGAATCATCGAAGCCGATGACAAAAAGGCAATGGAGCTTGCGCTTGTGGAAAATCTCCAGCGTGAAGGGTTAAACCCGATCGAAGAAGCAAAAGGGTACAGAACGCTGATGGATGATTATGAGCTGACGCAGGAGGAAACGGCAAAGCGCGTCGGAAAATCCCGTCCCGTCATAGCAAACGCCATAAGACTTCTCTCGCTCCCGCAGGAGATCATACGGATGCTTGAATCGGGCGCGCTTTCCGCAGGCGCCGGAAGAGCGATTCTGGCGATAGAGGGTAAGGACGCACAGATCGCGGCGGCAAAAAATATCGTTGAAAAAGGATTATCCGTAAGACAGGCGGAAACGCTTGCAAAAGCAGATACGGCAAAAAAATCAAAAGCAAAGAAGAAAGATATTTATATCCGTCAGGCAGAACGCAGGCTGGAGGAGCATCTCGGCAGAAAAGTCAGCATAAGCGGAGACGGAAAAAAAGGAAAAATCGAAATTGAATACTACGATGCGGATGATTTTGAAAAATTGTGTGATATAATAATAAAATCCGATATAAAGTAACACGGAGGAATACAAAATGATCGATATTAAAATAATCAGAGAAAATCCCGAAGAGGTAAAAAAACTGCTTTCCTATAAAGAATTCGACGCAAATGAGGAAATTGACAGGATACTTGTGCTTGATTCCCTGCGCAGAAACAAAATAGCGCAGCTTGAAGCGGATAAAGCAGAACAGAACAAGGTTTCAAAGCAGATCCCGGCGATGAAAAAAGCGGGCGAGGATGTCGCGCCTGTACTTGCCAAGATGAATGCTCTCAAAGAGAGTATCAAAAACGGTGATAATGAGCTTCGCGAAATTGAAAATGAATATACAACGCTCATGCTCGGTCTGCCGAATCTTCCCGATGCCGATCTTCTACCGGGCGGAAAAGAGAACAATCAGCCGCTTCGCTATTTCGGTGAGCCGCATAAGTTCGATTTTGAGCCGAAAAACCACGATGACCTCTGCACAAGCCTCGGACTTATCGACTATCCCCGCGGCACCAAGCTTGCAGGCAGCGGCTTCTGGATCTACCGCAGCCTGGGCTCAAGACTGGAATGGGCCCTTTTGAATTACTTTATTGACTGCCACCTTGCAGACGGCTATGAATTCATCCTTCCGCCGCATATGCTTGAATATGAATGCGGCCTTACCGCAGGTCAGTTCCCGAAATTTGCAGACGAGGTTTATAAAATAGAAAATCCAACAGATGACCGCGTACATTATATGCTTCCCACGGCAGAGGCTGCTCTTGCAAGTCTTTTCCGCAATGAGATCCTCAGCGAGGAGGAGCTTCCGCACAAAATGTTTGCATATACGCCGTGCTTCCGCCGTGAAGCGGGCTCTTATCGCTCCGATGAGCGCGGTATGGTCCGCGGACACCAGTTCAACAAGGTGGAAATGTTCCAGTTTACCCTTCCCGAAAAGTCCGATGAGGCTTTTGATGAGCTCGTAACAAAGGCCGAGAACCTCGTAAAAGGTCTCGGATTCCATTTCCGCACCGTAAAGCTTGCAGCAGGAGACTGCTCTGCGTCCATGGCGCGCACCTATGATATTGAAATCAATATTCCGTCCATGAACGGTTATAAAGAGGTATCTTCCGTATCGAACGCGCGCGATTATCAGGCACGCCGCGGCAATATCCGTTTCCGCCGTGAAGCGACAGGAAAAACGGAATTCGTTCATACGCTCAACGGCTCAGGCCTTGCAACAAGCCGGATCCTGCCCGCTTTGGTTGAGCAGAATCAGCAGAGAGACGGAAGCGTTGTTGTTCCGGAGGTCCTGCGTAAATATATGGGTGGTATAGAAATTATTAAAAAATAAAAATACAGAGAGGAGAAAAATCAAATGTCAAAAAAAGAAAAGGCAAAAGGACTGCTGAAGGAATTTAAAGAGTTTGCTCTTCAGGGCAACCTGTTCGACATGGCAGTCGGCGTACTTATCGGCGGCGTTTTCAAAGACCTCGTAGCATCGTTCACAAACAACATCGTAATGCCCGTTATCTCGATTTTCACAGGTTCAGTCGATTTCTCCGCATGGAGGATCGCTCTGCCGTCTATATTCGGTGAGAAGATCGACCCCGAAACAGGCGAAGCAATCATCAATTATCTGAATTTCGGCAACTTTATTTCTTCCATCATCACATTCCTCATTCTTGCCATCGTTATTTTTGCCATGGTCAAGGGCATGAATACACTCAGAAATCTTGCCAAGAAAGAGAAAAAAGAGGAAGAAGCAGCCGCAGCGCCTGCTGAGCCGGAGCCGACAAAGGAAGAGCTTCTGCTTGCCGAGATCCGCGATCTCTTAAAGGAAAAGAATATCTGAAATGACAGAACTGCTTAAAAACCAGTTAAAAGAGTACGAGCTGGAGCTGCCCGAAACGGCGGCTCCGGCATTTCGGCGTTATTATGAGCTTTTGGCGGAAAAAAGCACGGTGATGAATTTAACGGCGATCACAGGTGAAAAAGAAACGTATTCACTTCATTTTGCCGATTCCCTGTCGCTTTTGCAGTATGAAAGCTTCAAAAACAAAAAAATCATCGACATCGGCTCCGGTGCCGGTTTTCCCGGTGTGCCGATCGCGATCGCTGAGAAATCATGCAGCCTGACGATCGTTGACGCTTTGCAGAAAAGAATCGAGTTTCTGACGGAAACATGCGCAGACATCGGCGTTAACGCCGAATGTATCCATGCAAGAGCGGAGGAGCTTGCGTTTGATAAAAATTACCGCGCAAAATTCGATATCGCCGTATCGCGCGCCGTCGCGAGAATGAACATTCTCTGTGAGCTTACGATGCCGTTTGTCCGCGTCGGCGGAAAATTCATCGCGATGAAATCCGTTGATTCCGATGATGAGATCAGAGAAGCGGAAAATGCAGTCAAAAAGCTCGGCGGTAAAATTGCCGATATCTGCGAATACCCCGTTCCGGGAACGGATATAATGCACAGAGTTGTCATGATCGAAAAAATCGCGGAGACACCGTCCGGTTATCCGCGGCGTTTTGCAAAAATCAAAAAAAGTCCGATACTGTAAAATGTTTCACGTGAAACAATACCCCGATATTGAACGATATCGGGGTTACAGTCGTTGCATTTAAGGAGAACTATGGAAGCACTGATAAAAGAGCTTTTAAAGGAAGAACAAATATCGGGACTTGTGTCCGCGATCGACGCGGGAAAATGCCCTGCCGTCATTTCGGGCGTGAGCCCTGTTCACAAAGCAGCGATCCTTTCGTGTATTCTGAGCAAAACAAGCCTTCCGGCGTGTGTTGTCTGCTCCGATGACGGAGAAGCGCGAAGATTTGCGGCGGATATAAGATCATTTACAGGCGAGGAGCCGACTGTGCTGACCGGCAGAGAGTTTGTATTCTATAATGTTGATGTCGCGTCAAGGCAAAACGAACAGGCAAGGCTGACGGCACTTTACAAAATCAGAAACGCACAATGTAAAATCATCGTAGCAACTGTCGAGGGATTGCTGCAGCGCACGCTGCCGCCGGAGATCCTCGACAAATGCGCCGTGCAGATAAACAGCACGGATACCATTGCGCCCGAGATGCTCATCGAAAAGCTTGTCATGGCAGGCTATACAAGGGCAGACCAGGTCGAAGGCCGCGGACAGTTTTCGTCGCGCGGAGGAATTCTTGACTTTTTCTCACCCGCGCATGATGAGCCGGTGAGAATTGAATTCTGGGGCGACGAGATCGACTCCATGAGCTTTTTTGATCCGCAGACACAAAGACGCACCGACGCCATGGAAAGCGCCGTTATTCTGCCGGCAACGGAAACCTCCGTCACGTTTTATGAAAAGGGAAAAGACGGCGTCTGCGAGCTTCTCGATACATTTTCAAAAAAACTTTCAAAAAGGAAAAACAAACAGCCTGAGCTGATAAAAAACATCGAAGCAGACATAGACAGACTGTTGACGGGAAGAGCGCTTCCGTCCGCGGATAAATATATGGAGCTTATTTTCGGGGAAATGACAACTGCCGTCGATTATCTGCCGCCGGAGGAAATCCTGTTTATGTGTGAGCCTGCAAGATGCACCGAAAGAGCGAAAGCGTACATCACACAGCAGGGAGAGGACATGACGGCACTCCTGGAAGCCGGAATCCTCGAAGCCTCTCTTGTCAGATATTCATATAACTGGTCTGAATTCTGCGGGATATGCGGAGAACACCCGCTCATTTTTGCGGACAGCTTTACGGGGACATCTTATCCGTTAAGACCGGCGTCACTGTTCAATATAAAAACAAAGCAGCTCCCGTCTTACGGCGGCAGCTTTGACACGGCACTGACAGATATTAAATATTATGTAAACGAAAATTACACAACGCTGATCCTCTGCTCTGATGAAAGACGCGCAAATCTGCTCTGTGAGTACCTGCGGGACAATGCCGTTTCCACATCGATTGACATAACACCAAAATCTCTTGCCGCCGGTGGCTGCATCGTATCAGTCGGAATACTGTCTGCCGGTATGGAGTTTCCCGGTGCAAAGCTTGCGGTCATCACCGAAGGGCAGATAATGACTGCGCCCGAGACAAAACGAAGAAAAGCAAAGCCGTCCGCCAAGCAACGCCTGACAAGCTATACCGATTTAACGCCGGGCGACCTTGTTGTACACGAAACACACGGTATCGGACGATTTGTCGGCATTTTTAAGATGACGGTCGATGATGTGACAAAGGACTATATAAAAATAGCTTACGCGGGAACGGACTGCCTGTACGTCCCTGCTACGAATCTTGATGTCGTCGCCAAATATATCGGAGGGAAAGGCGAAGACACACCTGTCAGGCTCTCAAAAATGGGCGGAGCCGATTGGTCGAGAACGAAAGCGAAAGCGAAAGGCGCCGCGAAGGAAATGGCAAAGAAGCTGATCGCGCTTTACGCGCAGCGGCAAAGAGCCAAGGGCTTTGCGTTCGGACCGGTTACAGTCTGGCAGACGGAGTTTGAGGACGCGTTCGGCTATCGCGAGACCGATGACCAGATAAGATGTATTGAAGAAATAAAAGGCGACATGGAAAAACCTGTGCCGATGGACAGACTGCTATGCGGCGATGTCGGCTACGGAAAGACGGAGGTAGCCCTGCGCGCCGTGATGAAATGTATTTTAGGCGGAAAACAGGCGGCGATCCTTGTGCCGACGACCGTGCTTGCCCAGCAGCATTACGTCACGATCATGAAGCGGTTTGCCGATTTTCCGGTCAAAGTGGAAGTATTGAGCCGATTTCGCACGCAGACACAGATTAAACATGCGATAAGCGATATAAAAGCAGGTTCTGTCGATATCGTTATCGGCACGCACAGACTTTTGCAGAAGGATGTCATTTTCAAAAGCCTCGGTCTGCTTATCGTGGATGAAGAGCAGCGCTTCGGTGTATCGCATAAGGAAACACTGAAGGAGCTGACGAAAAACGTCGATGTCCTCACGCTGTCGGCAACGCCGATACCGAGAACGCTGAATATGGCGCTTTCGGGCATCAGAGACATGTCCACGATCGAGGAGCCGCCGCGGAACAGACAGCCCGTGCAGACCTATGTGCTTGAGCACGACTGGGGAATCCTCGCGGACGCGATGAGAAAGGAGCTTGCGCGCGGCGGACAGGTGTATTATCTTCACAACCGCGTTGATAATATCGAGCGCACAGCGATAAAAATTTCCGAAATGCTCGGGGGCGCGTCCGTTGCCGTGGCGCACGGAAAAATGGACGAGGACGCGCTGAGCGACGTTATGGAGCGCATGTCCTCCGGTGAAGTGCAGATACTTGTCTGCACGACGATCATCGAAACGGGAATTGATATCCCGAACGTAAATACGCTGATCATCGAGGACGCGGATAAGCTCGGGCTTGCGCAGCTTCATCAGATACGGGGCAGAGTCGGCCGAAGTCCGCGAAGAGCGTATGCATATCTCACGTTCAGACAGGGCAAGGCGCTGACGGAAATCGCCGAAAAGCGCCTGTCCGCCATACGCGAATTTGCCGAGTTCAATTCCGGCTTTAAGATCGCCATGCGTGACCTTGAAATACGCGGTGCGGGAAATCTTCTCGGCGCCGAGCAGTCGGGGCATATGATGAGCGTCGGATACGATATGTATCTGAAGCTGCTTGAGGAGGCCGTACTTGAAGAAAAGGGAGAAAAACCGGAAAAACGCACGGAATGTTCCGCGGATCTGACGATATCGGCAAATATTCCGGAAAAATACGTGGAATCGACCGAGCAGAGGATGGACCTGTACCGCAGAATCGCGCTCATCCGCTCCGAGGAAGAGGCGGACGAAATGGTTTCCGAGCTTATCGACAGATTCGGAGACCCGCCGAGCCAGGTGATCGCGCTTGTGAATATCGCGCTTTTGAGAGCGTATGCGTCGAAAGCCGGCATCACGGAGATCAGCCAGAAGTCGGGCTGGCTGAAATTAAAGCTTGACGATTTCAATATGGAGCTTATTTCCGGCATGTATGCAAGACCGGAATATAAGGGCAGAATCAAAATCGAAGCCGGAACAACACCGGCAATATCGCTGAAAATCAAATCAAATCGCGTGATCGACGAGGCGACAAGATTCGTAAAGGATTACGCACGCGAGAAAAAACAGTAATGTTGTTGATATTCGCGAAAAAACGTGATATCTTAGATTCAAATCAAAAAGCCGCGGCTTTTACTTGGAGGATTTACAATGAGCTTTAAAAAAATGACTGCACTGATCCTTTGTGTGCTTTTGCTTGTCAGCGCCGTTTCCGGCTGCGGAAGCAAGGAAAAAACAAACGAAGAGAACAACAATACTGCCGAAAAAACCGAAGATGCTGAGAAAAAAACAGACGATGAAGTATTGATGATCATCAACGGAAAAGAAATTACAAGCAGTGAATTTAAGTATTTCCTGACATATTATAAGAGTGATCTTGAATCCGTAAAAGGAGAAATAACCGATTGGTCAACCGAAATAACGGAGGGATATACTTATAAAGATTATGTATTATCCGGCGCTTATGAGTGGTTCCGATATGCAGCGGCCATGCGTATGCAGGCTGAGCGCGCGGGCGCTGCGCTGACCGATGAGGACAGAGAGGAGCTTGAAAGCCAATGGCAGGAGCTTTGCAATAATTACGGCGGCGAGGATGTGCTGCTGTCAAAGCTTGCGGAGGAGGGCTGTTCAAAGGAAATATATATGTATATCCTTGAAACGGCGTATATATCCGATAAATGCTTTATAGTAATGTTCGGAAAAAACGGCGGAAAGCTTTCTGACAGTGACTGCAAGGAGCAGATTGCCGACGACGGCTATTATATGGCAAAGCATATCTTACTGCTGACGACAACGACGGATGATGACGGAAAGAATACGAATATGACAGACGACGAAAAAGCCGAGATATACAAGAAAATGCAGGGCTTTATCGAGGAGCTTGACAATACGGTGCCGGAGGAGGTCGAAGCAAAATTCGATGAGCTGATGAACGAGTACAGCGAGGACCCGGGACTTGCCTCATATCCGGGAGGATATCTTTTCCGGGAAGGTGATATGGTCGGAGAATTCTATGATGCGGCTGCGGCGCTTGAAATAGGCAAATACAGCGGGATCGTCGAAACAAATTACGGTTATCATATTATTCTGCGTGTACCGATCGATTTCGATACGGTGCCGACGTCATATCAGCAGTACGGCTATACGCTGCGATATTTAGTTGCGGATCAGATGTTCGGCGCAAATGTTACTTCGTGCATTGAAAGACTTGAAATCACAAAAGATATCGATCCCGAAACTTTTGATATAGAAGCAATATTCGCAGTAGGTTGAACAGGAAACATCCGGTCTTACCGACGATTTAAGGGCGCGTTTTGCAACGCGCTCTTATTTTTGTATAGAAACGCAAAAACGCGGGGATGATTTTATCGGTGGTGAAATTGTGGATACGGAAAGCATGACGATAAGCGCCGAAGCAGTTAAAGCGGTTTTCGGAAACACATACGATTATGATTCCAGAAAAATCGCGGTCGGCGGAGAAAAAACAGGCGTTTTTGCGACCATGTGTTATATAGACGGACTTGTATCCGGCGAGGCGATATCGAGGGAGATCATCAAACCGGCGACCGATGAAAAAAGACTCGGCAGCATCAAAACCGAGGGTGACGCGATAACGATGTTTTTGCAGGGCCTTGTCTATTCATATACCGCAAGACTCAGGACAACGCTTTCGGAAACCGTTGACGATCTGATGAACGGCTACTGTGCGATATTGTTTGACGCATCGTCTGCCGCCGTGACCTTTGAGGTCAAGACGGATATCAAAAGGAGCATTGATGAGCCGAAGGAGGAAAAATCCGTAAAAGGCTCAAAGGATGTATTTATAGAGATATTAAAGACAAATACGATGCTGATAAGAAGAAAGCTGCATGACAGCGCCCTGCGCTTTGAGACGGTGACGCTCGGCGATAAAACAAATACCGCTGCCGTTATCGCGTATCTTGACGGGTATACCGACACTGAGCTCATCAATGAAATGAAACGGAGAATACAAAACGCAAAAATCGAAAGTGCCCTGACATGCTCTGCCGTTGAGGAATATATAAGCGACAGACCGAAAACACCGTTCCCCCAGCTTATCAGAACGGAAAGACCTGATAAATTCTGCATGAATCTGTTGGAGGGCAGAGTGGGCCTGCTTGTTGACGGCCTGCCGATGGGATATCTTGCCCCGGGTACGTTTTCACAGTTTTTTAAAGTGCCGGATGATGTGTCAAGGCATTTTCTTGTGGCATCGGCTTTGACGGTGCTGCGCTATTTTGCGATAATTCTCGCGCTTGTCCTGCCCGCTTTATATGTTGCGATCGTAATGTATCATCAGGAGATGCTGCCGCTCAGGCTGCTTCTTTCGATCATCGACAGCAGGCAGGCCGTGCCGTTTCCGTCCGCCGTCGAGGTGCTGACGATGCTCATCGCGTTTGAGCTGCTGCAGGAGGCGGGGCTTCGCCTGCCGAACACCGTCGGGCAGACCGTTTCGATCATCGGCGCGCTGATCGTCGGGCAGTCTGCCGTCGAAGCGCGCGTAGTATCGCCCATTGTCGTGATCGTTGTCGCGCTTTCGGGAATTTCGGCGTACTGTATGCCGGATCAGGATATGAGCGCCGCAGTCAGGATGTTCCGCTTTCTTCTTGTGATCGCGGCAATACTCGGAGGGCTTTTCGGCGTTATCCTCGGCACAGCCGGAATACTCTATCATCTCTGCACGATAGAAAGCTTCGGAACACCGTATATGGAGCCGTTTGCCGGCGGCGGGAAAAAGCTTTCCGCCGTTTTGAGACTGCCGCTTGACAAAACCGAAATCAAAAAACAGAAGGAGAATAAGCCTTGAAAAGAGCGATCTCTGTTTTTATCGCGCTTATGCTGATACCGCTCTGCTCATGCTCGGGTCTGAGCATATACAGCGAATTCCATGAACCGGACGAGCTTATCATAATAAGTACCGTCGGCATTGATTATGATGACGGAAAAATCACGGTGACCGCCGAAACGGGAACGGGGCTTGACGGCAAACCGCCGAAGATTTTTTCGGAAACGGCGGATTCTCTTGTGGAGGCGATCCATGATATACAAAACGGATTTATCACCGATTTCGCGTATTTTGCACAGACAGATCAGATAATCATCGGGCGCGAAGCGGCGGAAAACTGCATGGACGAGATCACGGACTATATCGCGCGCGATGTGAGTATGCGCATTGCCGCCAATGTATTTATCGTAAAGGACGGCACGGCAAAAAGTCTCATCGAAAACACAGCGGGAGAAGCGGTGTCGGCAACCGACCTTCTTGAAGCGATGAGCCAAAGAAGCGGCACACTTGAAATCGGCACGGTGTACTCCTGCAGGGATATAATTGCCGGACTTCTGAACGGAAAAAACGCGATGGCGCTCGCGATCGAAGAAAGTCCCGTTATCGAAATTTCAAACGAAAAAGAAAAGGCAAGCGTTCTGCCGGCAGGCGTTGTCCTGTTTGACAAAAGCGGCCTGAAAACGGTTTTTCCGAAAGAGAGCATCGGGGGTATCTGCCTTCTGCACGGCGATTTGACGACGGGGCTGATAAACATAAAAGCGCAGGACAGCGAAGCGGTGCTCAAAATCATGGATATGAAGATTAAACCGGAGGCGGTTTATTCGGAAACCGGGATCGAAAGTCT
>JAZRYQ010000228.1:0-2780 GCA_045600805.1 Candidatus Alloscillospira sp.
ATTTCTTTTGTGAGAACATGTCGCGATCGCGGTTGTTGAATTTGGGCTTCTGCCCGAAATAGATTTTGAAACTCATATAATTTCCTCCTTTTTTTGAAAAACTTGATTGTGGGGGTATATACCCCTCTTGATTTCCCGGAAATTTGCGCGATACCCCACGCCCGTTGCACGTTTCAAAGCTGTGGAGATCGAGACCGCCCCTACCCGGTATTTTCAGCTTGTAGCAGGATGTAGCAGGTCAAAACGGTTTTCTCTATAAAGAAACTGTTTATTAGAATAACCGAAATCACTTGCTACAAGCTGCTACACATTTCTAAACTGCCTCTGCCATACCGATGATTCTGTAGCCGATAAGCAGTGTCGTGGCTCCGCCGCCGGTCTTTGGCCTTTTGTGAACGATGTCTGCTATGCCTCGAAGCGCCTGATTGAAGTTGCGGCTGTTTTCCGCATAGCATCCGTTCTGATCACACCATCCGCGATAGGCATCATATACCAGGGATGTCCGTACCTCTTTAGCCGGATCTTCCTCCAGACGTTCTTCAACGAACTGCATGATCTTGTCACTATCGTGTCGATATTCTGCGGTGGCTGCTTTCACCGACGCCGGCGGATTCATTCCTTCGCTGCGCAATAACCGGTAACCTTCTAACAGCCAGTTTAGGATCGCGCTTTGATTCTTTGACCGTGCAAACATGGATTTGTGAGTCTTGTCCTGTTCTGATTCATCGAAGTGTCGCTCAAACGGGATGTTTACGTCACGACCCCTATGGAACAATGACATATCGTTGATTACCGGCAGGTAATTCGTATTGATATACAACTTGAATTGCGGTTTGAAATCGAAGCTGTTTTCATGTAGGAATCTGGCATTCAAGGTATCGTTACCGGTCATGCTTTTGACCTGCGCTGCATTGAGCATCAGTCCACGTCCCGGCTCCGATATATTGGTAAACCTGATACCGGCGAGGCGAGCGATATCCTCTGTCGGATTGGAGCTGTTCTTACTGTGACTGATACTGATTGTTTCCGGTCTGGCCGTACATCCGTAACTGCCGAGGACATTTAGCACGCTCTCGCACAGAGTACCTTTGCCGTTTCTGGTCGTTGCACCATACAGAATAAATAGGCACTCATACCGGGTATCTCCGCTGATACCGTATCCCAACACTTTCTGTATGAACTTTGCTTTCTCCGTATCGCCGCTGGTGATTTCATCGACGAATGTCAGGAAGCGCTCACACTTGGCATTGGGATCGTATATAACACCGGACATCTTTGTCAGCTTGTCATCCGGGTTATGTGGCGTGAAGCCCATAGTATCAAGGTGAAGGGTACCGTTCTTGCAGTTGAACACATACGGATCGGAGTCAAATTCACTCATGGGAATTGGATAGCAGCTTTGCGCATCCTTGAGCAGTGTTTCACGCATATACCGGCTCTGCCACTTGGTAGCATATTTCAGAAAATCTGTTTTAACCTGTTCGTCTATTATGCGCAGGGCATAAAGGAGGAGCGCATCCGCCAGCTTCTTGCAGAGATCCATCACTCTCAAGTTGCCGACATCTGCGCTCCAAATGCCATCATGATAGACATACCAGCACTTTCGCTCCGGTACAAAGCGGGCTCGTTCTTTGAAGCAGTCGGCAAACAGGCGTCCGGCTCCGATATCTGACCATGCGAATTTTCGACGGTTTTCCGGTTGTGCTTCATTGAGAAAGGTATCCAGTTCACCTATGCCATTGTACTGTTCCGGCGGAATATATCCTTCCTTGCTACTGATCTGCTTGCCGAACTTCTTTGCACTGTTCCAGATGCTATCCAGCTCGGATTGATCCAGCGGCGGTACACACTTTTCTGCCTCTGCCATAAATCGATCATGCGCTTCACCCGTATCTCCGTATCGCTTAATCAGACTACATGCCTTTTTATGCAGTGTAGAATTACGGCTCCCGGCCGGAATGATCCCCGGCAACAGCTCGTCCACGGTCACATTACCGGGAAAATACTCTACACCGTTATCACTGCCGAAATAGAAGCGGGCTGCATCTGCCGCATTTGCGTCAAACTGCGGGAATCGTTCCAATATCTGTTGCTTCATTGCCACATACAGCTTTGCATCACTAACGGGTGTGATCGGGAAGTATACATGGAACTTCGGGCGAGCTGTTTTACCGTTTTTCTCCTTCAGGTGATTCCGGCTATATGCTGCATAGAACTCCGCGTCGGGGAACGCTGCAGTCACATCTGCAGGTGTCTTCCACGCTTTGGGATCGTCGCTGTGATCATTGTCGCAGTCCATTGCGATACAGTCCGAATACTCAAAGTTTGCCTCGCTCCGGCGATTGTTTTTGTACTTGGCACAGACATGATCGTATCGGACGGCATTACAGAAATCATCTATGCCGCTTATGCTTTCGCAAATGGGGTATCCCGTGTTCTTTGGATTTCCCGAACTGTCTGCTCTGTAGAGCGAAAACTTTTGCATTGCATTTCACCTCCTTGGGCGTGCAAAGTTTTTTACCTCCAGTCATCGTCTCACCTCCCATGCTCCACAGCCATGATTGCCTGCACCATAAGTTCTTTTTCCTCGGCAGTTAACTCGCGGCGTAAGCGTCGTGACATTGTCTCTGGCGAAATACCGAGCTGCTTTGCGATCTCCCACATCTTTACGCCATGTTCTAATGCACACATTCGGATGTCCTTGTTTTTCATTTTCATCCTCCTGTAATTTGAATTTGTTCTATCTGCCCCAACACGTCATTGGCATTCGGGCATAAAAA
>JAZRYQ010000229.1:0-10125 GCA_045600805.1 Candidatus Alloscillospira sp.
GAATCTGAAAAAGCTGGCGAATTGGAAGTGGAAAGCTTCCTCTCTTTTGTGCTTTTTCCGTGAATTTTGCGTTTCATGCGCCTAATATGTTTTTAACCCGGCTGCAGCCTAACCTGCAACCGGGTTTCTCGACAAGCTGAACGGCTGAAAGCAAGCTTTCAGCCGTTATATCATAATGTTATATTATTCGTTTTCCGCTTCTGCGCTTTCTTCTGCCGGTTCTTCTTCCTCTGTCAAATCAACGACGATATCGACTGCCGTATCATCGCTTTCCGCGGCATCGGGTGTTTCTTCGCAGGGAACGTCCTTGCTTTTGTCGCTGATATCGACAATGATGCAGGATTCCGGATCGTCGCAGTATTTCGGGTCAGAGGCTTTATCGTATTTTGTGTCCACGATGAATTTATTGTCCTCTGTTTTCGTGATATGAATACCGTGATGTGTGCCGGTGATAACCTTGAGCTCATCTGAATCTTCATTTTCCGACCATTTTTTCAGACCGTAACAAATTCCGGCAGCGGCAGCGGCGCCTGTTACCAAGGCTGCACCGACTGTGAATTTAAGTGCCTTTCCGAGAAAACTCTTTGCCATGTATATTACCTCCGTTTGATTTCTATGATGTAATTATATATCTTGTATTCTGTTTTTGCAATAAGTTCATAAAACCTTTAAAATTTTGTCTGCTGATTCTTTGAGCTTCTGCGCAAAATATTCCGCTTCTTCAACCGTGCTGTATTTTGAGAAGCTCACACGGATCGCGCCGTCTATGATTTTTGAATCAAGCTTCATGGCTTCCAAAACGTGACTGCGCTTTCCTTTTTTGCAGGCTGAGCTTTTGGAAACGCATATTCCCTCGTGCTCCAGATAGTTCATAAGTACTTCGCTTTTATATCCCGGAAGACTGAGACTGAGAATGTGCGGCGCACTTCCGTTTCCGATGAGCATGACCTGCGGAATATCGGACAAAAGGCGTACACAGGTATCTTTTACCGTCTGCATGGATTTTATACTCTGTGCCATTTCTTTTTTACCGAGACGCGCACTTTCCCCAAATCCCGCGATTGCGGGAAGCGCTTCCGTTCCCGCTCTGACGGCATTTTCCTGCTCGCCTCCCATTATGCGCGGCGGAAGCTTTAATCCGCTTTTTATATAAAGCGCCCCGCAGCCCTTCGGCCCGTGAATTTTATGCGAGCTTACGCTCATCATATCCACCCCGAGACTGTTTACGGACAGCATGGTTTTGCATAAACCCTGAACGGCGTCTGTGTGGACAAGCGCACCGGCGCTTTTATGCACGGTGCTTGCGATTTCCCGTATCGGGTTGATCGTACCGATTTCATTGTTGACAAGCATGACGGATACAAGCGCGGTATCATCGCGCAGCGCGTCCTTGACGGCTGAGGCGGTTATGATGCCGTCGCTGTTCGGAAATATGCGCGTTATTTCCCAGCCGTGCTCTTCCAGATACGCACACGGTTTGTTTATCGCGTCATGCTCATAAGCGGAGATAATGATGTGTTTTGCTTTATGGCGCATTTTTTCAGCACCCGATAAAATCGCCCAGTTGTCTGCCTCCGTGCCGCCGGATGTGAAATAAACCTCGCGTGCTTCCGCGCCGATGGCGGCAGCGACGTTTTCACGCGCCGTATCGAGAATTTCCTTTGCGCGTCTGCCGAGATAGTGCGTTGATGAGGGATTGCCGTAATCCTCGGTCATCACGCGCATCATAAGTTCTGCCGCTTCCGGACGGACGCGTGTCGTTGCGGCATTGTCAAAATATACGTTCATTATTTACCTCTGAAGCTGAATTATATCTGTATCGTAACTGTTTAAATCGCAGATGAGAAGCTTACCGGTCAGCGAAGGCGCTTTCCCCAAAAGAATCTTCAGAGCCTCCGCGCATTGAATCGACGCGCAGTACGGCGGGATATACGAAAGCGATGTCTTGCTTTTGCTGTCTTCACGGCCGTAAAAAAGCTGTGTAAGTATGCCGCTGTTCGGAGGAACAACGCAGACCTGCGCCGTGTATTCCGAAATCGCGCCGTGAACGATCGTAAGACCGCGCTTTGCACACGCTTTTTCAAGAGCTATACGCGCTTTGCCGGAATCAAGCGCGTCCATGACGATGTCACAGCCGTTTAAAATCGTTTCTGCATTTTCATCGGAGAAATACGCATATATGGCGTTAAAATCAAGGGAACTGTTGATTTTTTCTGCGCGTGCCATCGCTTCGAGCACTTTCGGCTTCTCGATAGTGCTTTCCGTTGCGAGGATCTGGCGGTTCAGATTTGTTTCGTCAAAGACATCTCCGTCGCACGCCGTGATATGACCGATGCCGAAACGTGTTAGAAACTCGATGATATAACCGCCGAGACCGCCGCAGCCTATGATCGCGGCGCGTTTTGCTTTCAGGATCTCCTGCTGGGCAGGCGTAATAGCGGGAATGTTTCTTAAGTAACGGTTTTCCATATTTACCTCAAAACGAAGATTATATACCGGATTTATTCGGATATTTCCGATGCAAGTGAAATGAGTTTTCTCAGCCGGTGATTCAGACAGGATTTCGTTACCGGCGGGATATGCACAGCGGCGAGCTCCGAAATGCTCATTTCCGGATTTTCATAGCGTAGGCGCGCCGTTTCACGCAGCTTTTCGGGGAGACCGGAGAGCTTATCGGCGCTTTCAAGCGCGCGTATTGCCTGAATGGCGTTGCCTGCTGCGTCAACTGCTTTTTTCACGTTTGCCGTGTCACAGTTAACCTTGCGGTTTACGCTGTTTGTCAGATCTTTTTCGATTTTTGCCGATACGATGTTCATGGATGCGATCGGAGCGCCGAGCATCGTGAGAATATCAGAGATCACATCGCTCTGCTTGAAATAAACGACACTGTCTGCGCCTCGCGATGTTTCGCGCGGTGAAAAGCCGAGCTCGAGCAGAAGGGAATATGTTTCGCGTGATACGCTTTTGTGGGCTGTGGCAAGCTCAAAATGATAACGCTTGCCCGGGTCTGTTACAGAACCGCCGGCGAGAAAAGCCCCTTTTAAAAAGCTCATTCGACAGCATTCCTCTTCAAGCACACCGAGATTCACATGATGTGAGATCAGACTTGTGCGCTCATAGCCGTATTTTGAAAAGACGGCTGACAATTTATCCTGAGAATCAATTACAAAGCTCTGCTTTGCCCATTCGTCGGATTTTTCGGAGATCCTGTCAAACCCAAAGCCGAAAGCACGGCGAAAAAGCCGCGGGAGGATCGCGGCGAAGCTTTTATTGCCTGTTATTATTCTTATTTCACGTGCGGAAAACGTATTGCAGTACAGCAGTATACCGTAACACATTGCGCCGGCACAGCATTTTTTGCCCGGAAGCACACGGCATATCTCTGCCTTCGCCTCTGAGGAAAATGACATTTTTTATCACCTGTCTTTTCAAAACAGTCCGACGATCACGTCGGCAAGCTTGCCTGAATCATGGCGGATATACTCTCCGGAGGAGATAAGAGGGACGGATATTATTTTCACGCCGAGAGCTTCTATGGCGTGCCTGTCACATTCAACGGGGAGGGACTGCTCTCGGAGATAGGCATTTCTGGCTTCCAGTGTCGGTACGGTGCTGTTGACGATACATGTGTCAAAAAGCTTAAAGCCGACATGAGAAAACAGCGCCTTTATATGGTCGCTGACTTTATACCCGTCTGTTTCTCCGTGCTGCGTCATCACATTGCAGACGTATATTTTTTTGCCGCGGCAGTTTTTAACGGCATCGGCTATGCCGTCTACAAGCAGATTCGGTATGACGCTCGTGTACAGACTGCCGGGGCCGATGATGATGAGGTCAGCGCTTTCTATCGCGTCAATGCACGATTTTAAAGCCTGAGGATGCTCCGGATAGAGGTGGATCGATTTAATACGTCTGCCGCCGTTGATTTTCGCGTCACTTATCTTTGTTTCACCGCGCACATATGTGCCGTCGGTAAACTCAGCGCAGAGCCAGACCTTTTCATTCGTGACGGGCAGCACTCTGCCGGTTATATTCAGAACGTCGGATACCTTTGTGACCGCTTCGTCAAATGTCGCGGAGATATCGTTCATGGCCGCGAGCAGAAGATTGCCGAAGCTCTGCCCCTGAAGACTGCCGCTTTTAAAACGGTAGTCAAGAAGCTTGTTCATCTCAGGCTCAACATTTGAAAGAGCGGAAATACAGTTCCTGATATCGCCCGGAGGGGGCATGTTGAGCTCTGTGCGCAGAATACCGGAGCCACCGCCGTCATCGGTCACGGTAACGATGGCTGTTATATCGTTCGTGAGCTTTTTCAGACCGCGCAGCATCGTGGAAAGTCCCGTGCCTCCGCCGATACATGCGATTTTAATATTTTTATTCATGCTTTTACCTTTCGATATCGCGGTGTGCGCATAGTGTCTCGCACCCGGTTTCCGCACACATTTCTGCAAGCCGCACAGCCATGGCCACGGAACGGTGCCGTCCGCCTGTGCAGCCTATGCCGATGACAAGATTTCGCTTGCCTTCTTCTATATAATGCGGGATCAGATATTTCAGCAGCTCATAAAATTTCTCCGCCGCTTCTTTGGATATATCTTCTTTGAAAATGAAATCAAAAACGTCACTGTCGGTGCCTGTTTTTTCGCGGAGCTCCGGCACATAATATGGATTCGGAAGAAAACGCACGTCAAAAACAAGGTCTGCATCGATCGGCAGACCGTACTTATACCCGAAAGAAACAAAAGTAAGCCCCATCGGTACGGGAGAAGCATCTGCAATGAGAATGCTCTGCATAGTTCTCTGGAGTCTGCCGAGCGTAAGACCGGTCGTATCAATTATGAAGTCGGCTTTTTCGCGTATGGGCTGCATGAGCTCCTGCTCATGCGCGACGATCGTGGACAGGTCCGCGCCTTCATCGTGCATCGGGTGACGGCGGCGCGTTTCTTTATATCTGCGTACGATCGTCGAAAGCTTTGCCTCGATAAACAAAATCGAGCATTTGCAGCCGAGAGAACGGATATCGTCTATTGCGCGGAAAAGCTCATCAAAATCATTGATATTGCGCACATCCGCGACAAGCGCGATGTGCTCGTATTTTCCGCGTGCTTCCAAACTGAGCTCGGCAAATTTGAACATCATCGCGATCGGCATATTGTCAACGCAGTAATAATTCATATCCTCCAACACGGCGGCGGCACGGCTTTTTCCCGCACCGGACAGACCGGAGATTATAATAATGTCCATACGATATCGCTCCTCTCAGCGTATGATAAGCACTTCCGTTTCAAGCTCTGTGCCGAGAATTCTGTATACTGTTTCTCTGACATGCGATATGACGGCCAGAACATCTGAAAACGTTGCGTTTCCTGTGTTTACGACAAAGCCCGCGTGCTTTTCGGACACCATCGCTCCGCCGACTGCGTAACCCTTCAGACCGCATGTATCAATCATGGCGGCGGCATAGCCTCCGACGGGACGCTTGAATGTACTGCCGGCGCTTGGCATATCAAGCGGCTGACTTGCCCTGCGCTTTTGCGCAAGCTCCTGCATTTTTGCGGATATTTCATCCGGATCGCCCGGCGTAAGCTTTATGACTGCGGATAAAATGATATCGTCCGTGCCGGTATACGCACTGTGCCGGTATGAAAAATCGTGCTCATCCCTGCATTTTGTCCCGGTTAAGGATTCGCTTTTAACGATGACCTGGGCCATTTCTCCGCCGTATGCTCCGGCGTTCATGTATACAGCGCCGCCCAAGCTTCCGGGAATTCCGTGGGCAAATTCAAAACCAGAAAGACTATTGTCGCGTGCAAAGACAGCAAGACGCGACAGCGAAACGCCGGCTTCCGCTTCGATTTCCGTTTCAGATACAAGACGGATATTTTCAAGTCCGCCATGCGTTTTTATGACGGGGAAGGAAAGAGGCTTATCGGATACGAGAAGATTTGTGCCGTTTCCGATGATGAGCGGGGAGATGCCACGCCCGGTGAAAAAGGAGCGGATCGCGCGCAGAGCATCTGCGCTGTCCGGAATGATGAGAAGCGGCACTTCTCCACCGATTTTAAACGAGGTGTGATTTGCCATCGGCTCGTTTTTTAAGACGACGGTTTTCGGAAATTCCGACGTGATGAGATTACAGGCTTCGGAAAAAATGTCCATTATTCTTTACCTTTTAAAAGATGATCGTTGATATGCTCCGTGAATTCTCTGGCGGCGTTGAAGCCCATGTTTTTCTGACGGAATTCCATGGCGGCAACTTCGATGATTACGGACAGACTTCGTCCGGGCTTTACGGGTATCGTGTATGACGGGCGCTTTACGCCGAGTATTTCCTCGTATGTTTCTTTAAGCCCGAGCCGGTCATAAACCTCGCCGTCTTTCCAGGGCTCAAGCTTGATTACCAATGCAATATCCTGAAACGGCTTGACGGCGCCCATGCCGAATGTACGTCTGACATCAATAATACCTATGCCGCGCACTTCCACATAATACCGTATGAGCTCCGGCGCCGTGCCGGTAAGCTTGTTGATATCGGTCGCTTTGATTTCAACGGCGTCATCCGCGACAAGACGGTGACCGCGCTTAATGAGTTCGATCGCCGTTTCGCTTTTGCCTATGCCGCTTTCGCCCATGATCAGAACGCCGACACCGTAAACCTCCATGAGAACGCCGTGACGTGTAATTCTCGGAGCGAGCTCAAGACCGAGAACACGCAGAACATCGAGCATTATCTGCGAGGAGTTGGAGGAGGATGACAGAATGGTGACATCAAACTGCTTTGCGACCTCTAAAAGCTCGGGACCGGGGTCACGCGAGCTGGATACGATCACAGCGGGGATGCCGCGGGACAGAAGGTCACTGTATTTGTTCTTCTTTTCCGTGGGAGAATAGGGAGAGAGAAACTCAAGCTCCATTCCGCCGAGGATCTGGATCCTGTTCGGGTCAAAATATGTGAAAAAACCGTCAAGCTGAAGTCCCGGCCTGTGCACCTCGGATGTCGTGAGAAGCTTTTCCTCGTAATCGGTTGACTTGTACAGTGTATTGAAATTAAGCTCGTCAACGAGCGTTGAAAGCTTGCATGTAAACATGATAAATGCCCCCGTGTAAATATTTTGTATAAATTGTATACAAAATCTTTGCGTTTTGCAATAGTTTTGAGCAAATATAGGAGTGAAATTGAAAATAAATATTGAAAAAAGGCTTGCAATTTGAGAAATAATCTGTTATTATAATCATCGCTGTTTAAGTGAGTATGTGCAAGGAGGTGCAGCAAATGGCTAAATGTGATTTTTGCGGTAAAGATGTAGCGTTCGGTATTAAGGTCAGCCACTCCCACAGACGCAGCAACAGAACCTGGAAGCCTAACATCAAGCGCGTCAAGGCAATCGTTGATGGTACTCCCTGCCATGTCTACGTTTGTTCACGTTGCCTCCGCAGCGGCAAGGTTACTCGTGCTGTCTGAGCTCGTTTCAGTTACATGATGAAGATTTAACACCTGACTTTCGTCAGGTGTTTTCTTTTTGCCCTATTATGTAAGCAAAACTATGTCAGATTTTGCCTTTTTCTTTGCCGAGATTCTTCCATTGCAGCCCCATAAACAGAATGGCGACGATGAACGCGATGCAGTCAGCACACGGAGCCGAAATAATGACGCCGTCAAGGCCGAGGAATTTCGGGATGATGATGATCGCCGGAATGAGAATGACGATCTGACGAAGACTGGAAAGAATTGTTGATCTGACAGGTTTTCCGATCGCCTGGAAGAAGATCGTGATGCTGGAAACAAAACCGTTCAGCACAAGCGGAAGCATGAAAATCCGGAGACATCTTGTGGCAAATTCATTGTAGAGATCGGATTCCGAGCCGAACAGACTGATTATCTGTGTCGGGAAGCACTCAAACAAGATCGTTCCGATCGCCATCATGCATGTCGTAAGTCCGAGCGCTGTGAGGAAGGTCTTTTTAACGCGGGAAATATTGCCTGCGCCATAGTTGTAGCCGACGATAGGCTGGCTGCCCATGTTCATGCCCATTGCAAACGCGACGACTATCTGACTGAGCTTTGAGCATATACCGACGGATGTGAGCGGTATTTCAGAGCCGTATTTTGACAGAGCGCCGTAATGAACATAGGAATTGTTGAGAAGTCCTATGAGGAAGAGCATGGCGATCTGTGAAACAAAGCTCGAGAAGCCGAGAGAGCATATTTTCCCGAGAATTCTCAAATTCGGAATGAAATCCTGCTTTTCGAGCTTGATGGTTTTGAATTTTCTGATATACGGTACGGTGATCAAAACGCCGAGAAGCTGGCTGATGACCGTTGCGTAAGCGGCGCCTTTTACGCCCATATTGAATACAAGCATAAAGAACGGGTCAAGAACCATGTTTAAGAGCGCACCGGCGAGCATGGCGCCCATGGCACGCATCGGGCTTCCGTCTGTCCTTATAAAGCTTGACAGCACCATGATGATGGATACGAGCGGGCAGCCGATGACAACGATGTGACCGTAATCGAGAGCATACGGCATGAGCTCATCCGTTCCGCCGAAGATCCTGCAAATCGGCTCCAGGAAAATAAACGCGCAGATTGCCATGATAACGGATACGATGACCGTAACGGTCGTTGATGTGCCGACACAGCGCTTAGCGTCGTCATAATTCTGCTCTCCGAGACGAAGCGAGAACAGCGCGCCTCCGCCGTTGCCGAGAAGCAGGGCAATGGACATAGCGGCGATCGTCACGGGATAGACGACATTCGTTGCGCCGTTGCCGAGATAGCCGACGATGTTGCCGATGAATATCTGGTCAACGATGTTGTACAGCGCGTTGACAACAAGCGACACGATACTCGGTATGGCATAAGACATCAAGAGTTTGAAAATAGGGGAAGACGCAAGCTTTTGCTCCTCTAAGGTAAGTTGTTTCTTTTCTTCCAAATAGGCTCACTCCCTGATAATGTTAATTCTGATGTGATTATACCAAAACGATTCCGATTTGGAAAGCAAAAAAGCAGAATTTGTAAGCTTTCATACTGTTTTTTAAAAAGAGAACATTTGAGAGACCGATTTATATGAAAATATAACAAAATTGTCAAAAATAATGCACAAAAAGGCGGCATTACAAACGCAATGCCGTCTGTCTCGTTTGCTCAGTCAATCATCTTCAAGCAGCTTTGATGGCGGCAGACCGAGAACATCCGCGATTCTGAACAATGTTTCAAGAGAAATGCCGCGAACGGTACCCGTACCTTCGACCTGTGCCAGAAAATTTACGCTGATACCGACTGCTTCTGAAAATTTTTCCTGTGTATAGCCGGCTTTCTTACGGTAGTATGCAATTTTAAGCCCGAGTGTTTTGTATTTTTCGGGATAATCCGTTATCATACAGAATCACCTCATGCTTAATATGCTAACAATTTTTAAGGTAAAATAAAATTTTCTTAAAATAAATAATTATTTACTTATAGAAAATAAACGCTATAATATGACCGGGGGTGAAAGCTGTGAAAACGTGTTTCTTTATCGGTCATGCTGATACGCCGGAAAATGTATATCCGCTTTTATATAACGCAATTGAAAGGTGTATTTGCGAAAAAGAGATTTTACATTATTATGTAGGTAATCATGGGGCTTTTGATAGAATTGTGATTAAGGCGCTGCAAAACACAAAAACAAAATACCCGTTAATTCATCTTTCTATGCTGCTTCCATATCATCCGGATAACAGAAAGCCCTTGCTTCCAAATGGATTTGATGAATTGTATTATCCGTTCGAGGAAAAAGTTATGCCGAATTTTGCAATTCCTAAAGCAAATATGCGAATGATAGATATGTCTGACTATTTGATTGCATATGTACGCGGTCCCGGAAAATCACGTGATTTTCTTGAGTACGCGCAGAAAAGAAAGAAGCAGGGGAAAATTATTATAGAGAATATTGCTTTATATAAACCGCACGATGTCACGCTTTAGCTTCAGGATGATCCGCTTTTCAAGACGGCTTATATAAGACTGGGAGATACCCATCATGTCTGCGACCTCCTTCTGCGTTTTTTCGTGCGGTACGCCGATACCGAAGCGAAGCGTGATGATTTTCCTCTCGCGTGCGTTAAGGTGTTCAATGGCGT
>JAZRYQ010000230.1:0-2976 GCA_045600805.1 Candidatus Alloscillospira sp.
CTCGGCTGCCGTGAAATGAAACCGAAACGCGAGCTCATTCGTGTGGTGCGTTCTCCGGAAGGCGATGTTTCGCTTGATTTCAAAGGAAAAAAGCCGGGAAGAGGCGCCTATGTCTGCCCGAATGAGGAGTGCTTGAAGAAAGCAGTCAAATCAAAAGCGCTTTCAAGAGCGCTTGAAGTGAATGTTCCCGAGGATATTTACACAGAGCTTGCCGAACATATGGAGGATAACGATGGATAATTGTATAACTTATCTCGGACTTGCAAAGAAAGCGGGACTTCTCCAGATCGGTGAGGATAGCGTTTCAAACGCCGCCGAGGAGATAAAAGCAAGGCTGATCATGTCCGCTTCCGATGCCTCTGACGCATCAAAGAGGAAAGCGGGATTCCTTGCCGAGGACCTGCGTGTTCCGCATATCGTACTGCCGTATACGAAATCCGAGCTCGGCATGGTACTCGGACGCGGCGTGCCCGGTATGCTGTGCTTCAGTGATACGGGTATGGCAAAGAATTTCGTTGATAAGCTTGCGGCGGCGTATCCCGAGTATAAATCCGCTGCCGGAATACTTGCGGTCAAGCTGAAAAGAGCAAACGAACGAAAACTAAGCAGGGAACGGGAAACAAACAACACAAACGGTAAGAGGAGGACTAAATAATGGGTACTATGTTTAAATACAGAGTCCACGAGGTCGCGAAGGACTTTAAGCTTACAACAAAAGCTGTGACAGAAATACTCACGGAGTATGCTTCTACGCCAAAGAACCATATGCAGGTGCTGACTCAGGATGAGCTTGACATTATTTTTGATTACCTGACGCAGCATAACCAGATAAATTCACTTGAAGAGGTCTTTGCGGATACGAAAGAAGAAAAGCCTGCCGAGGCGCCTTCGGAAAAGCCTGCTGACAAGGCGGAAGAAAAACCGGCAAAGAGCAATACCGAGAATAAAAAGCCGGCAAAGCAGGAGAAAACCGACAAACCGGCAAAGCAGGAGAAAACGGATAGACCTGCGGCAAACGCACCGGCAAAGAAAAAAGAGGATAAGCCTTTCCAGCCGAGAAAGGTGCCGGAAAAGCGCGTCATCGATACATCGGGAGCAACGATCAATCTTTCCAAATACGATGAGCATCTTGACAGCCTTGTCCCGGAGCGCGCCGAGAACATGAAGCGCGGCAAGGAAAAATTCACAAAGAAGAATCAGAATAAAAATCAGACGATGGCAAGCGGTGCCAAGAAGCGCCAGGAGGAGCGCGACAGAATGCAGCGCCTCCAGCTTGAGGTCGCAAAGAAAGCGCCGTTAAAGGTCATGATACCGGAGGAAATTTCCGTTGGTGAGCTTGCGTCAAGAATGAAGAAAACAGGTGTCGAGGTCGTCCGCCAGCTCATAAAGCTCGGCGTGATGGCATCGGTTTCCGATATAATCGACTATGACACCGCGGCATTGGCTGCTATGGAGCTCGGATGCAAGGTCGAGCGCGAGGTCGTCGTCACGATCGAAGAAAAGCTCATTGATGACCACGAGGATACGGATGAAGAGCTTATCTCGCGTGCGCCGGTCGTTGTTGTCATGGGTCACGTTGACCACGGCAAAACAAGCCTTCTTGACAGGATCAGAAGCGCAAACGTCGCGGCGGGCGAAGCAGGCGGCATAACACAGCATATCGGCGCTTACAGAGTGCAGGTAAACGGAAGTCCGATCACCTTCCTTGACACGCCGGGACACGAAGCGTTCACCGCTATGCGTGCGCGCGGCGCGATGGTAACGGATATTGCGATCCTCATCATCGCGGCGGATGACGGTATCATGCCGCAGACGGTCGAGTCTATCAACCACGCGAAAGCGGCGGGAATACCGGTCATCGTTGCCATCAACAAAATGGATGTACCCGGTGCAAAACCGGATAAGATAATGCAGCAGCTCACTGAGTATGAAATGGTACCCGAGGAGTGGGGCGGCGAAACGATCGTATGCCCGATTTCCGCGAAAAAGGGAACGGGAATCGAAAACCTGCTTGAAATGGTCGTTCTCACAGCCGAAATGCAGGAGCTCAAGGCAAACCCGAACAGAGCCGCTAAGGGTACCGTCATCGAAGCAAGACTTGACAAGGGCAGAGGCCCGATCATGACTGTGCTCGTTCAGAACGGTACACTCCGTCAGGGCGATGTCATCATTGCCGGAACGGCAGTCGGTCGTGTGCGTGTCATGACGAACGATAAGGGCGAAAAGGTCACGGAAGCAGGCCCGTCCGTTCCGGTTGAGATCACGGGCATGTCGGAGGTCCCGCAGGCGGGCGACGTATTCAACGCCGTTGCGGACGAGAGAATGGCAAGAGAGCTTGTCGAGCAGCGCAAGACCGAGAAGAAAAACGCCGGCGCTTCCACCGTCAAAGTATCGCTCGAGGATCTGTTCTCCAGAATTCAGGAGGGCGAGCTCAAAGACCTCAATATTATTGTCAAAGCCGACGTACAGGGCTCGGCGGAGGCTGTCAAGTCCTCCCTTGAAAAGCTCACGAATGAGGAAGTGCGAGTAAAGGTCATCCACTCCGCTGTCGGCGCTATCAACGAATCCGATGTCATGCTCGCAGCAACGAGCGGCGCGATCATCGTCGGCTTTAATGTAAGACCTGACGCGGCGGCGCGCGACAATGCAGCCAGAAACAAGGTCGATATGCGCATGTATCGCGTGATCTATGACTGCATAAACGAAATCGAAGCTGCCATGAAGGGCATGCTTGCTCCGAAATTCAAAGAGGTCGTTATCGGTCATGCGGAGGTCCGCCAGACTTACAAGGTCTCCCACGTCGGCACTGTCTGCGGCTGCTATGTGCAGGACGGCAAGATCGTCAGAAGCTGTTCTGCCCGTGTAGTTCGTGACGGTATCGTTGTTCATGAGGGAAACCTTGCGTCACTCAGAAGATTCCAGGTCGATGACAAGGAAGTCGCATCCGGTTATGAATCCGGTATGCAGATAGAAAAG
>JAZRYQ010000231.1:0-3428 GCA_045600805.1 Candidatus Alloscillospira sp.
ACTATCCTGCTGATCCGAAAAAAAGCAAAAAAATATTTTGAGTGATACCTGACTTTTGCCAGAAAAATGTCCATTGAAAAGTGAGAGGACAAATCTCACCGCAAGGGATATGGAGATTCGGTTTTCTCAGGGTTGCAAAACCATGATCTTTGAAAACTGAATATCCAGGCATCAGGCACATTCCCAATATTATGGGCAAAACCCTAAGCCGCATTCGTGAGTGCGCCACGACCCCGGCAACGGGAGAGCGATAAAACTTACACGATAAAAGCCGCATTGCTCCCGGTGGAGGCGATGACAGATGTTGGGGACAATGATACTTCCGTAATTCGCGGCCCGGTCACAAAGAAGGCGGGGAGGTTAGATTCCTATGGAGCGGTGCAGCACACCGCCGCCTGATGTTCTCCCAGCTCTCGGGGTGTCGAGGACAAATTGAGAGCGTACATACCCGAAAGCAAATCATTTTCAAGATACAGGAGAAGAAGCCATGAACTACCAGGACAGATACAACAGTGAGCGGTATCTGGATATGACCGCTTATTTGGCTTTAAGAAATATAGAACAAAAAGAACGGAGGCTTTCTATGAGAGAAGACTGGATTTATCGCCGTGGTGATGTGTACCTTGCCAACCTTGATCCTTACATAGGCTCCGAGCAAGGCGGGACACGTCCGGTAGTAGTTTTACAGAACAACACCGGAAACTTTTACTGCCCGACGCTGATCGTTGCGCCTATCACTTCCAGAAGCAATAAAAAGCCGTCACAGCCTACCCACTACTACGCAGAGCACATACATGGCTTGGATGTTCCCGGCATTGTCCTTCTGGAACAGATCAAAACTATCGACAAGCTGCGCATTAAGAAGTATATGGGCAGAATGTCCCGAAAGCAGATGGACGAGATTGGAGAGGCAATAGAAAACTCTCTCGGTTTGTACGTCCCCGAAGAAATGGAGGCTCCGCAATGAATCCAGTATTAACCATCGACCCGGAGTTTGAGGCAAAATGTCCTCCTTTGAGTGAGGATGAACTTGCCCAGCTCGAAGAAAACATTTTAGAGGAAGGGGTTGTGCTCATGCCCCTCATCGTGTGGAACAACACGATTGTGGACGGGCATAACCGATACCGAATCGCACAGGAGCATCCCGGAATCACTTTTCAAACCCACGAAAAACAGTTTGACAACCGGTACCAGGCGATTTCCTGGATTTGCAAAAACCAACTCGGACGACGAAACTTAACTTCCCAGCAAAAGAAGTACCTAATTGGCCAACGATATGATGCTGAGAAAAAAGCACATGGCGGAGATCGAAAAAGTGAGAAAGCAAAATCAAGTGGTCAAAATGACCACTTGATTTTTGCTCAAAAAACAAGAGAAAGAATTGCATCCGAGACAAATACAAGTGATGGGTATGTAAAAAGAGCTGATTTATACGCCAAAGGTATTGACGCGGCTGAAGAAGTCCTCCCCGGTATCAAAGATGATCTTCTGAGTGGCAAATATAAACCAAAGGAAGCTGATGTGGCGGCTATTGCCCGCGCATCCCCGGAAGACCGCCGGGAAAAGGCGGAACAGCTCCGTGTTATCCCGGAGAAAAAGCCAAAGGCTGACAAGGGTTCGACCAATAGCGGCATGAAACATTCCCGACAGGATTATGTAGAAATCGACAAAAGCTACGAGAATATGAGAGCCTCTAAACGTGTCACGGAGGATTCGGCACTGGTAAGCCTTCGCTATACGGCGCGGAATATGGTCGAAACGTGCGATGTGCTCTTTACGAATTTTCCCGGTCTGTTGACAAAGCCGAACTACAAGGTACAGGTAGTTGAAATCATGCAGGAGCCCAAACAATACATTCTTAAATTGGAAGGAGAAACAGACAATGAGCAGCATTAAAACACTCTACAAGTTGATGGAAATCAATAGCCGGGATTTGGAAATCCCTGATGAGTACCAGCGCAGACTGAACACAGAACGTGTGGCAAAGATTGCAGCCGGTTTTAACGAGCGTATCGCCAACGAACCGAAGGTCAGCTTCCGTGACGGACACTATTACGTCTTTGATGGGCAGCATACGATCTCGGCGCGTAAACATCTGAACGGCGGCAATGACCTGCCGATCCTCTGCAAAGTGTACTACGGTATGACGGAAGCTGAGGAAGCAAGACTTTTTGCCATGCAGACCGGCTATTCTGCGGCTTTGACCCCCAGCGCGAAGCTTCGAGCCAATCTGCACGGTGAAGAAAAAGCATCGAGCGAGTTTTATGAAGCAACCGAGGAAGCCGGGTTTCATATCGGTTTTGAGCGCGGCGGCGGTGTTGGCCGCATCATCTGTATCAATACCGCATTTGCGGAGTTCAAGCGTGTCGGCGCTGAGATTTACAAAGAAGCCCTTACCATTCTGCTGGAAGCATGGGGTGGCGATCCGGAATCCCTGAGAGCTGAGGTTCTTCAGGGATTTATTCATTTTGTGGAGCTTTACCATGATGAGTATGACCGTAACCGCCTTATTTACAGCCTGCGCAGCTATGAGCCAAACTTCATTTATGTGGCAGGAAAGGCAGAAAAGGAACTGCGCGGCGTGAAGCGCTACATCAATATTTTCTACCGTATCTACAACGGCAGACGCAAATATTCGATTCTTCCCATGAAGTTCTGAGGGAAGAATCTTTTTGTTTTCGGTGGTGCTCGTTCCTACGGCGGCAATTATGCCGCCGATTACATATCATCATTCCGATGGTTACAAAGGAGGATTAACCTATGGAAGAAAAGCAGGCAAAAATAGCCGAAAACACAAACGCTCAACTGAAGGAGAAAACAACCTATCGCATCAGCAATAGATCATTTGTTGTTGAGCCAGTTTTTAAGGATGACAGTCAGAACACATTAGGAGGAATCCTTTTGCGCCTTATGAAAAATGAATGTGCTGGGATATAAAACTCTGCGAGACACATGACATCAGGGTATGACAGCAGTATAATTGGAATCGTACAAGTATTGCTGTTCGACTGCCCGGAAAGGAGGACTGCATGAAACAGTCGAGCAATAAGAAATCCCGTGATGTGACCGCATTTTTGTATGAGAGACTCTCTCGTGATGACAATCTGGAAGGTGAAAGCTACAGCGTCAGCAATCAGAAAAAATTACTCACTAAAGTAGCAAAGGAAAAGGGATACACGAATTTGGTACATTTCCTTGACGATGGAATCTCCGGCGTTACCATGGATCGTCCTGGCTTCGTAGATATGATCCAGCAAATCGAACAAGGAAAAGCTTCTGCCGTATTTGTGAAAGATCTTAGCCGCCTTGGGCGAAACTATATTGAGGTTGGCAAGTTGACAGAGGAGTTTTTTCCTGAGCACAATATCCGTTTGGTCGCAGTTTCTGATAATATCGACACTGATGAGGGAGAAAACGAACTTGCCCCT
>JAZRYQ010000232.1:0-11976 GCA_045600805.1 Candidatus Alloscillospira sp.
CGGACGGCAAAATCAAGCAGCAGCCTGCGCCTTTCATTTACGCTTTTCGCCGAGAGTGCATGCGTGCATATTTCGTTTACCTGAAAAATATCATACTCAAAAAGCATCTCTCTCAGCTCTTTCAGGCCGCTGTAATAACCGTAAAATGTTGCCCTGCCGTATCCCGCCGCTTCAACAAGGCGCGTGACCGTTATCTGCTTATAATACATTTTCCCGAGAAGCTTCAGATACGCGATCGCAAAATCCTGCTCGATATCCGTTTTGAATACTTTCGATAACACAGCGGCACCATTTCCTTTCCGTTAATTTATCTTTTTATAAATGCGCGGCTCGGCTTTTTCCTCTGCTCTTTTTTCTAATCTGCTCAAAAGCTCTGCCGGCTTTTCGGAGAGTTCAAACAATTCTAAGCAGGTTTTCATCATAAAATTCTCATCGGCTATTCTGTTGAGCATCCTGATAAGATCATCATAAAATCCGTTCGTGTTCAGTATTCCGATCGGCTTTGTATGTATGCCGAGCTGGCGGAGCGTGAGTATCTCAAAAAACTCATCAAATGTCCCGATCCCGCCTGGCAGCATCACAAATGCGTCGGAGAGCATTTCCATTTTTTCTTTTCTCTCGCGCATTGTTTTTGTGAGGAGCAGTTCCGTACATTTGTCATACAGCGTCCCGTCAACATTGAAAAACTCCGGAGCGACACCGATTATCTCGCCTTTTTCCGAAAAGGCTCCCCTTGCCGCGGCCCCCATCAGGCCCCTGCAGCCGCCGCCGAAAACGAGTCCGTGACCGCGCAGCGCAAGCTCGCGTCCGAATTCTTCGCCGCTTTTCATGTACATTTTGTCGATTTCATTGCTCGACGCGCCGTAAACACATATTCTCATTATTTTCCCGCCTTAAATTCCGGTAAAAACATGGCAAACACGATAAACAGAAGTGACATCACACCGAAAAGTCCGAACATGAGTGTATAGTTCGTTCCCGCAATCGGCGCGATGATATAGGAGGGAATAATGACCGAGCCGCCGAGCTGAATGGTCGCAACAAGGCCGCCGGCAGTTCCGCCGTACTTTGTTCCGATGCGCTCATCCTGTATCGGGAGCGACGTGATGAGCGGCGCAAATCCGTTGCAGGCTATACCCGTGATAAATATCAGGACAAACAGGAGCACATTGTTGGTCGTCAGCTTCCACACAAGAGAAATTCCCAGCGCCGCAACAACGCCGTAAATCACGAACAGCACCTTCTGATTTTTCATTTTTCTGCAAAGATACGGCGTCAGGAAGCAGCCTAAAAGCGCGCCGAGCGTTAACGCCATGGAAATGACGCCCGCTGTCGAGGCAGGCAAGCCGCGAACATCCTGCAACGCCACGGGAAGGAAGTTTGAAAAAGAAGTCATCGCGCCGACGGAAAGAAACATCGTGACCGCGGCGAGCCATACGGTTTTGGATTTTACCGAGATCTTCAACGCTTCGAGTATAGATACTTTTTCCTCCTGCACGGCGGCTTTTTCGGAAACGACATCTTCTTTTTCCCGCATGAAGACGATCCATAAAACGGCAATGATCGCCGCAAAGACGGCAGAGCCCGTAAAAGCGCCCTTCATGCCGGAATAAAGCGTGGCAGTTCCCATGCCGAGCGCAATACCGATATTGGCGGCCGCGCTGAAAAAGCTCATTTTTGAGCCCATTTTTTCCGGTGAGAACCACTGCCCGAGTATTTTCGGCGTATTGGCATTCAAAAACGTCGCGCACACGCCGATGAAAATCATGCTGAGATACAGCGTCCAGAAGCCCTCGCTGAATACGCGGAGCACAGACGCGATGCATGTAATGACGACACTTATCGTTACGACTTTTCGTGCGCCGAATCGATCAACAAGAACGCCGGATATCAGGCTGAGGAAGATGCCGGGAAGAAGCGGAGCTGTCGCTATCGTTGAATACTGCGATGATGTCAGGTGCAGCTTTTCCATGATCTGTGAGCCGTAAACCGAGAGCTGATACTGCGCATAGTTCGGCAGACTGATACCTATGCAGATGAGGGCGATGATCACCCATCCGTAATTGAGTTTTTTACTATCCTTTATCATGGTTTCCTCCGAGACTGGCTGTAAAGCGCAATTTTTTATATTATAGCATATACAAAGCAGGATTATCAATCTCTGTTTGATAATTTGTTTATATTATCGGTATAATAACAGCGCATAAAACTTGCTTATTCTTCCTGCTGCTGATATAATATTATGGCTTAAAGTTTGAAAGTGAGCTGAAGATGATGGACTTTGAGGCAGGAAAATTCGATATAGCCGTGATCGGCGCAGGTCACGCGGGAATCGAAGCGGCGCTTTCCGCGGCGAGGCTCGGTCTTTCCGTGGTCTGCTTTACGATAAATCTTGACGCTGTCGGCAACATGCCGTGCAATCCCGCGATCGGCGGAACGGGCAAAGGTCACCTGGTACGTGAGCTTGACGCTCTCGGCGGTGAAATGGCAAAGGCGGCTGACAGGGCGTGCATACAGTATCGCCTTTTAAACCGCGGCAAAGGTCCGGCGGTATATTCCCTGCGAGCGCAGGCGGACAGACGCGAATACCAGAAAATCATGAAGCATGCGCTTGAATTACAGGAAAATCTCTGCGTAAAGCAAGGCGAGATCGTCGAGCTCGGCGTTGAAAACGGAGCCGTTTCCTATGTCAAAACACAGAATGACGCTGTTTATCGCTGCCGCGCGGCAATTATGTGCTCGGGTACATATCTTTCCGGCAGGACGATCGTCGGGGACTGCGTGCGTGAAGGCGGGCCGGACGGTATGTTTGCCGCGACAAGCCTCGGAAAATGCCTCAAATCGCTCGGACTTGATATGCGCCGCTTCAAAACCGGCACGCCGCCGCGCGTCAACTCCCGCAGCATTGATTATTCAAAAATGGAGCTTCAGGCAGGCGATGAGCAGCCGGAGCCGTTTTCATTTTCCACAACCCAGCCGCTTGAAAACAGGGCGGTATGCTGGCTGACATATACAAATGAGGAAACGCATAAGATCATCCGCGAAAATATGTACCGCAGTCCGCTTTATAACGGAACGATCGACGGCATCGGCCCGCGATACTGTCCGTCTATTGAAACAAAGGTCGAGCGTTTTCCGGACAAAAAACGTCATCAGCTCTTTGTGGAGCCGATGGGCCTCGGCACGGAGGAAATGTACATTCAGGGCTTTTCGTCTTCTCTTCCGGAGGATGTTCAGCTTCGTATGCTCCACACGATACCCGGTCTTGAACATGCCGAAATGATGCGCTGCGCTTATGCCATCGAATATGACTGCATAAATCCGCTTGAGCTATATCCGACGCTTGAGGTCAAGAAAATATCCGGTCTTTACGGAGCCGGTCAGTTCAATGGCTCGTCGGGCTATGAGGAAGCCGCGGTACAGGGCTTTGTCGCCGGTGTGAACGCCGCGTTAAAGCTTCTCGGCCGTGAGCCGATGATCATCACGCGCGACATGGGCTATATCGGCGCACTTATCGACGACCTTGTTACAAAAGGCACGAATGAGCCGTACAGAATGATGACCTCCCGCTCGGAGTACAGACTTCTGCACCGTCAGGACAACGCGGATATCAGACTTTCTCATGTCGGGCACGAAATCGGTCTTGTTTCCGATGAGCAGTACAACGCCGTTCTTGAAAAATACAGAAAAGTTGAGGAAGAGATAAAGCGTCTTGAAAAAACACATATCGGGCCGACGCCGGAGCTGTGCGCGATGATGGAAGCGCGCGGCACCGTTCCGCCGTCCTCGGGTGTTTCGCTTGCCGACTTGATCCGCCGCCCGCAGCTTGATTATGAGTGTCTTGCCGCATTTGACGCAGAGCGTCCGGCGCTTGATAAGGCGATATGTATGCAGGCTGAAATTTCGCTCAAATATGCGGGGTACATCGACAAGCAGCTAAAGCAGATAGAAGAGTTCAGACGCCTGGAGGCGCGCGTACTCCCCGATGATATTGATTATCTGTCCATTCACGGTATTCGCATGGAGGCACGCGAAAAACTCGACGCGATCCGCCCTGCCAACATGGGGCAGGCTTCGAGAATTTCCGGCGTTTCCCCGGCTGATTTAGCCGCTCTTATGATTTTTCTCACAAAATGAATAAAAACGCTTTACAATACTCATGTTTTGTGATAGTATATCAAAGCTTGCCCGTGTACTTAGTTTCGGGATACAGCCAGAAAGGCATACTTTCAGCCCGTTACTCGGTTATTGGGTAGAATATAACGCAATTGTAAAGCGGAGTTTTACAATTGCATTTGCAAGAAAGGATTTGATAACAATGATCACAAAAGAACAGAAAAACGCTATCATCGAAGCCAACAAGACGCATGAGGGCGACACAGGCTCACCCGAAGTTCAGATCGCTCTTCTCACAGCACGCATCAGCCAGCTCACCGAGCACCTGAAAGAGCACAAGAACGATGACCACAGCCGTCTTGGCATGTACAAGATGGTCGGTAAGCGCCGCCGCCTGCTTGACTACCTCGCAGAAGTAGACATCGAGCGTTACAGAGCTATCATCGCAAAGCTCGGTATCAGAAAGTAAAAACATTGCAAGGCTGGTTTGATTTTTCAGACCAGCCTTGTTGTGAAAGTTCAAGCGGAGAGGCCTCGCTCATAGCAATTGAAAATGCTCCCGCATACCGGACGTATTTTCAAGTGCTAAGAGCCTCTCTCCGCAAAGTGAAAACACGAAAGGAGAAAGTTTTATGATCATCAAGCACAGAGAATTCCCGAATTACAAAAAATACTCAATGGAGCTGGCAGGCCGCCCGCTCACACTTGAGGTAGGCAAGCTTGCAGAGCTTGCAAACTCTTCCGTTCTCGTCAGCTACGGCGAGACAGTCGTTTTGGTCACATGTACAGCTTCGGCCCGTCCGAAAGACGGCATTGACTATTTCCCGCTTTCCGTCGATTTTGAAGAAAAGCTTTACGCCGTCGGCCGTATTCCGGGCGGATACCTTCGCCGTGAAGGCCGTCCCTCCGAGCGCGGCATCCTGGCAAGCCGCATGATCGACCGTCCGATGCGTCCGCTCTTCCCGTCCGATTTAAGAAACGATGTCATCATCACCTGCACCGTTCTTGCCGTTGACCATGATAATTCACCCGAGATCGCGGCAATGATCGGCGCTTCCGCCGCCGTCTGCATTTCGGAGGTCCCGTTCAACGGTCCTATCGCCGGTGTCGGTCTGGGATATCACGACGGTGAATACTTCATCAACCCCACATCCGCCCAGCGCGCGATTTCCGACATGTACTGCACGATAGCCGCTACCGAGCAGAAGATCGTCATGATCGAAGCAGGCGGCGATCAGATCCCCGAGGACATCATGTTCGAAGGTATTATGAAGGCGCACGAAGCCATCCGTCCCGTTGTTGCTCTCATCAATCAGATGGTCGCAGAGATCGGCAAGCCGAAATTCACATACGAGCACGCTGCATTCAACGAAGAGCTGTTTGCAAAAATCGTCGAGGAATACTACAAGGATGTAGAATTCTGCATGGACACTGACGATAAGAACATCCGTGACGAGCGCTATACAGAGGTTGAAAACCGCATGATTGAGCAGTACGGCGAGGAATATCCCGAAATCACCGCGCAGCTTGAGGAGATCAAATACAAAATTCAGAAAAAGGTCGTTAAGAACTGGCTTTTGAACGGCAAGCGCGTTGACGGCAGAGCCATGAACGAGATCCGTCCTTTGGCGGCCGAGGTCAGCGTTCTTCCGAGAGTACACGGCTCGGGGCTTTTCACAAGAGGGCAGACACAGGTGCTCTCAGTGGCGACACTTGCCACGCTTTCAAATGAGCAGAAGCTTGACACCATTTTTGAAGAGGAGTCAAAGCGTTATATCCATCATTACAACTTCCCGTCCTTCTCAGTCGGTGAGGCACGTCCGAGCCGCTCGACATCACGCCGCGAGTACGGTCACGGCGCTCTTGCCGAGAAGGCTCTTGAGCCCGTCATTCCGAGTGTAGAAGAATTTCCATATGCTATCCGCGTCGTTTCCGAGGTCCTGTCCTCCAACGGCTCAACATCCCAGGGCTCCATCTGCGGCAGCACGCTTGCTCTTATGGACGCCGGTGTTCCCATCAAGGCTCCCGTTGCGGGTATTTCCTGCGGTCTTATCTCCGACGGCGATGACTGGACAACATTTATCGACATTCAGGGCGTTGAGGACTTCCACGGCGAAATGGACTTCAAGGTCGCCGGAACAAAGAAGGGCATTACCGCTATTCAGATGGACCTTAAAAACGATGGCCTTACCCCCGAAATCATCAAAAACGCTTTTGAGATCACACGCGAAGCAAGGATCCAGATCCTCGACGAGATCATGCTCCCCGTTATCTCCGAGCCGAGAGGCGAGCTTGCGGCAACAGCGCCGAAGATGATCTCCATGAAGATCAATCCCGAAAAGATCCGCGAAGTTATCGGTTCCGGCGGAAAAGTCATTCAGAAGATCTGCGCGGATACAGGCGCTAAGATCGACATTGAGGATGACGGCAGCGTTTATATCTCCGCGATCGACATTGAAGCGTGCAGAGCCGCAAAGAAAACGATTGACGATATCGTGTTTGAGCCCGAGGTCGGCGCACTTTATTACGGTCAGGTCGTTCGTATTCTCCCCATCGGCGCATTCGTGCAGCTTGCTCCGGGAAAAGACGGCATGATCCACATTTCCAAGCTTGAAAACCGCCGCGTCGCAAAGGTCGAGGATGTTCTCAACATCGGTGACTGGACTTGGGTAAAGGTAACGGAAATCGACGACCGCGGCAGAATAAACCTCTCGAGAAAAGATGCTCTCAAGGAAAGAGAGCAGGCAGGTCTGAAAGACTGATTCGTATTTGCAAAAAGCGTTGCCATGAAACGGCAGCGCTTTTTGTTATGCGCAAAAATATCCTGATTCATGTAAAATCCGTATGCTTAAACTGCGTCGTCTATTCTTTTAAATAATAAGGCTTTCGTTTTCATAATGCCGCTATTTACAATTCTCATGATTTAGTATATACTGTAAAAAGCAGACAACAGATACTCATATTTCCGTCTGCTTCCGCTTCAAAATTTTATTAACAGGAGAGATGACCATGACAGAAAAAGAAAACCTGCTTAAAGTATATCACGGCGAAATTCCCGAGTGGCTTCCGAGATACAATCTCGCTCCCGCAGGCGCTCCGGGTGCTATCAGCAATCCCTGCAATGTACCTGTATCCCCCGCTTTTCTTGACAAGAAAATAATCAACGGCGCGGAATTTGATATCTGGGGCGTTGAGCACACCGCCACCGATTCCGCCGGCGGCGCTTCTTTGCCTACTCCGGGCAAATTCATCCTCAAAGACATCACAAAATGGCGCGATGTTATCAAAGCGCCCGACATTTCCGATGTTGACTGGGACGATATGTCGCGCAAAACGATGAAAAATATCAACCGCGACGAAAGCGTCGTCGAGCTTATGACGCACGTCGGATATTTCCAGCACCTTATGGAGTTCATGGGCTTTACGGAAGGTCTTACCGCGCTTTATGAGGAGCCGGAGGAATGCATGGCGCTGTTTGATTATCTTGCCGATTTCTATGACGAGGTCTTCAAAAAATCCATTGAGTATTATAAGCCCGATGTCATGTGCATTCTCGATGATACCGCAACGGCGATAAACCCGTTTATTTCCGTACCGATGTACCGTGAGCTTATCAAGCCGTATCATGTCCGTCTTGCAAAAATCGCGCAGGATGCAGGGATCTTGATCAACATGCATAACTGCGGCAGATGTGAAGATTTTATTGATGACTGGCTTGAATTCGGCGTTTCTATCTGGAATCCCGCGCAGACAATGAATGACCTTGTCGGCATCAAGGAAAAATACGCCGGCAGACTCACGCTGATCGGCTGCTGGGATTCATCCGGTCCTCCGGCATGGCCCGGCGCATCGGAAGAGCTTGTCAGAAGTGAAGTCAGAAAGTGCATCGACACCTTCGCCCCCGGCGGCGGCTTCGTATTCTGGGGCAGCATTTACGGCCCGAAGGACGATCCCGAGGTCGCGCTCAAATCCGGCTGGCTTGCCGATGAGTATAGCAAATACGGCAGAACATGGTATAAAAATCACTGAAAATATTTCGTCGGTAAAGTCCTGCGGACTTTACCGACGAGTTTTTATATTTATTTCTTTCTGTGATAGGTCGGAACGATCTCGGCTACGATATCTTTGATGTTTTCCGCCTCGGACTTGAACGCCGCTTCAAGACGCTTTAAATCTTCGACAAATTTTTCATCGTCCATTTCGATCGGTTTGCCGATGTGGATCAGCTCGTTTTCCGTCGATTGCAGACCTTCCTCGCTCATCAAAAGCTCCTCATACAGCTTTTCTCCCGGTCGCAGACCCGTATATACGATCTTGATATCAACATCCGGCTCATACCCCGACAGTCTGATAAGGTTTCTCGCCATATCGTCTATCTTCACAGGCTTGCCCATGTCAAGCACGAATATCTCTCCGCCTTTTGCATAATACCCCGCCTGAAGCACAAGCGCGACCGCTTCCGGTATCGTCATGAAAAAGCGCGTGATCTCCGGATGCGTTACCGTTACGGGGCCTCCCTCTTCTATTTGCTTTTTAAACAGCGGCACGACGCTTCCGTTGCTTCCGAGAACATTTCCGAAGCGCACGGCGACAAAATCGGTGTCCTGCGATTTTCTGTTCATCATCTGAACGACCATTTCGCACAGACGCTTTGACGCGCCCATGATATTCGTGGGATTCACCGCCCTGTCGGTCGAAATCAGCACGAATTTTCTGACCTTGTATTTTTCGGCCGCAAGCGCGAGCTTATATGTCCCGAAAACATTGTTTTTTATCGCTTCATTCGGGCTGTCCTCCATAAGCGGGACATGCTTATGCGCCGCCGCATGGAAAATTATCTCCGGCTTGTACTTTTCAAGTATATACTCGATTCTTGAGGTGTTTCTCACCGAGCCTATGAGAACTTCCAGGTCAAGCTGCGGCAGATGCCTGTTCAGCTCCATCTGAATATCATACGCGTTGTTCTCATATATATCAAATAATATCAGCTTTTCAGGGCCGGCTTTCGCGATCTGCCTGCAAAGCTCACTTCCGATCGACCCGCCGCCTCCGGTCACCATGACCACCTTTCCGGATATATACTTGTAAATTTCATCGAGGTTGACTTTGATCGGCTCGCGTCCGAGCAGGTCCTGTATCTCAACATTTCTGAGCTTTGAAACCGTCACGTTTTCATCGACGGCTTTTAAAATTCCCGGTACGGTGAGTGTTTTGCAACCTGTTTTACTGCAAATATCAAGGATTTCGGAACGCGCGTTTACAGTGCTTACCGTAATGGCGAAAACGATCTTATCCACATGGTATTTTTTCACCGCCGTCGGTATATCATATCTGTTGCCGACTATTTTCACGCCGTCAAGAAATTTATTTTTCTTATCGTTGTTGTCGTCGATAAGGCAGACGATCTTGCCTTTCAGCTTTTTGTTTGCGTTGTATTCTCTTATAAGCGCTTTTCCGACCTCGCCTGCGCCGATTATCATGATTCTCTCGGAGCCGGCTTCCTCGTGAAGGATCTGTCGGATCTCCAGATACACCCGGTAGGAAAAGCGCAGGCATACGGTAAGCACGGCGCTCAAGCAGAAGCCTATAATATAATACGATTTCGGCATATCGATCTTCGCGATGAATGCAAACAGTATTCCTGTCGCGACAAGGACAATATACGCCATGATCGTCCTTATCAGGATATCAATGCCGACATAGCTCCATATTGCGTTGTATAGTTTAAACAAAGCAAAAACAACGATCGAAATGACTATCCAAAAGATGATCGAGCTGCTGAATCCGGCAATATATTCCTTCGGTATGGCAGCAAAGCTGAATTCAAAGCGCAGCAAAAGTGCTATAAAAAACGAAAATGCGATGCTGAGCGCATCCAGAATAACAATAATCAACGTGCGTTCAAAACGCCTGATATCAAATTTTCTCTCTCCGCTTTGCATGTAATCCTCCCCCCGTGCAGAGGTTAATCCGATTTATTCCCGCACATACATGGTTATTATATCATCTCATCACAAAAAATCAATATTCAGCTTGCATTATACGGCTGATATGGTAATATTAAATAAAGATATTTGATTTATCGGAACGGAGATGACTTTATGAATTTTTCTCAGATAAAATGCTTCCTCGCTGCCTCTGACTGTATGAGCTTCACGAAAGCCGCCGAAAGGCTGTATTTATCACAGCCCGTGCTGAGCCGTCAGATCGCAGCCATGGAGGATGAGCTCGGCATGGAGCTTTTTGTACGGGAAAAGAAATCCGTAAAGCTTACCGCCGCCGGGGAAGTCATGGCTAAAGGCCTCGGAGAGCTTGCGCAAAGCTACCAGCTTCTGCTCGATAAGGCCGAAGCGATGCACAAGGGCTTTGCAGGCAACCTCAATATAGGACTTGTCGAAGGTCAGCTTATATGTCCGCCGTACTCGATCGCGCTTACCAATTTCCGTGACAGTTATCCCGATGTCCGCGTGAATCTTTCAAGTCATTCCATGGCGGGGCTGACGAAGGCTCTTGAAGACGGCGATATCGACCTCGGCTTTGCCGCGAGCTTTAATATGTCCGATGTACCGGACCTGGAAAGCGTAACAGTCGGTACGGCGCAGATATTCCTCGTCGTTCCGAAATCGCACCCGCTTGCATATGTCAATGATCTCACCCTGGAGGACTTCAAAAACGATACCTTCCTCACACTTCCCGCAGAGGAAAGTCCCGTAATCAACCGCAGCATCGGCAGATGGGGCAAAATACGCACGCTTGAAGCGCCGAATATCGGCTCTCTTGCCCTTTGGCTTGAAGCCGGTTACGGCATTTTTCCGCTAAACGGCAATCATTCCCTGCGCAACAATCCGAATCTCGTCTTTAAGGATATCCCCGGTCTCGGCTTCGCGACGGAAATCGTTGCCTGGAAAAAAACGAACAAAAATCCTCTTATCAAAATGTTTATTGAACAATTTGCGAAAAATTGACTGATTATTTGATTTTCACATCATAATATGTAAAATATACACTTTACAACACGGCAGTTTTCTATTAGAATTATTATATAGCAATATAGCTTTTCAAAAAATTTTTTATAACGGAGAAGAATTATGGAACAGAAAGAATTGACCGGTAAATTTTACGATATACAGGGCTTTTCAGTGCATGACGGCCCCGGCATAAGACTCACCCTGTTTTTGAAGGGCTGCCCGCTTCGCTGCCCGTGGTGCCATAGCCCCGAATCTCAGGAATTCTATACGGAACTCAACTGGATGGAAATGAAGTGCGTCGGCACGGAAAAGTGCGGCAACTGCCTGAATGTTTGCCCGCATGATGCCATCAGCCTCGGCAAGCAGAAAAAAGCCGCCACAGGCGATGAAGTTCTCCAGCTTGTTACTGTTGACAGAACAAAGTGCGACAACTGCGGCAAATGCGCAGAAGCCTGCACATCAAAGGCTCTTTATATGTGCGGAACAGACCGCACGGTAGACGAGGTCATGGAGCGTATCAGACGCGATGTCCCGTTCTACAACCGTTCCGGCGGCGGCGTCACGATATCCGGCGGCGAGTGCCTGTGTCAGCCCGAATTTCTGCTTGAAGTTCTGAAAAGATGCAAGGCAGAGGGGATCCACACAGCCGTCGATACGACAGGCTTTGCTCCCTGGAAGAATATCGAGCCGATCCTTCCGTACACCGACCTGTTTTTGTATGACCTCAAGAACATGGATTCGACCGCCCATAAGCAGGTGATCGGCGTTCCGAATGAGCTGATACTCGAAAACGCAAGAAAGATCGCAGCCGCAGGCGGCAAATTCCAGATCCGTATACCCGTCATCCCGATGTTCAACGATTCCAAGAAATCATTTGAAGCAGTCGGAAAGT
>JAZRYQ010000233.1:0-2048 GCA_045600805.1 Candidatus Alloscillospira sp.
GTTACGCGCATGGCGGCATAAACGTAGCTTCTTCCGGAAAGCGGGTCACGGATAGCACCGCCGATGCATGTCGCCGCGCCGCCGAACGGCTCGATTTCCGTCGGATGATTATGCGTTTCGTTTTTGAATAAAAGCAGCCAATCCTCGCTTTTGCCGTCAACATCGACCTTGATTTTTACGGTGCAGGCGTTGATCTCTTCCGATTCGTCAAGCTTCGGCAGCTTGCCTGCGGCTTTGAGACATTTTCCGGCGATCGTGCCGATATCCATAAGGCAGACGGGCTTTGTCCTGCCGATACTCTCACGCGAGGCAAGATAATCGTTGTACGCGCTCTGCAAAAGCTCATCTTCGAATTTTACATCGTCAATGATCGTGTTAAATGTCGTGTGACGGCAGTGATCTGACCAGTAGGTGTCTATCATGCGAAGCTCGGTGATCGTCGGGTCGCGCTGTTCTTTTGCAAAATACGCCTGACAGAAACGGATATCATCCGCGTCCATAGCAAGACCGTATTTGCTGACAAGTCCCGTCAGCGATGCATCCTCCATCGTGATGAAGCCGTCAAGTGTCGGAACGGTCATCGGAATATCATACTGAGCCTTGATGGTGTCAAATTCGGAAAGCTCTGCAAGACGGCTTTCAACGGGATTTATGACGTGATTTTTGATTTTTTCAATATCGTTTTCGGAAAGTGCTCCTTTGAGAAGATAAACCTTTGCCGTGCGGACATCCGGCCTGTCGCCCTGTGAGATGATCTGAACGCACTGCGCCGCGGAATCCGCCCGCTGGTCAAACTGACCGGGCAGATACTCGACGGCAAAAACGGTGTAACCGTCCCAGTCCGGCTCGCGGTAGACGATGTCGAGCTGCGGCTCGGAAAAAACCGTTCCTATACAATACTCAAACAGCTTTTCGTCAATGTTTTCAACATCGTAGCGATTTAAAAGTCTGAGCTCTTCAAGCCCTCTGATCTGCAAGAGATTGACGATTTCGGCTTTCAGCGTCTCGGCCTCATGAGCAAGCGCCGGACGCTTTTCAACATATACTCTGTAAACCATTGTTTTCCTCCGTGCGCTTATGCTTTCGCGGCCAAAGCGCGTTTGCCTATATCATGGCGGTAATATGCATTTTCAAATGAAATTTTCTCTGCGGCGCTGTATGCGCTTTTGATTGCCTCCGGCAGATCCTCGCCCGTTGCGGTGACACCGAGAACGCGGCCGCCAGAGGTGACGAGCTTGCCGTCTTTCCTTTTTGCACCTGCGACGAAGACATCGGCGTCAAGATCATCGGGAATCGTGATTTCAAACCCGGTGTCATATTTTTTCGGATAACCGTTTGACGCCATGACGACACAGCACGCCGCGCCGCCGGAAAATTCGACCTCCGTGTCGGCAAGCGTTTCGTTTTCAACGGCACGCATGATCGTGAATAGATCGCTTTTTAAAAGCGGCAGAACGACCTGCGTTTCGGGATCTCCGAAACGGCAGTTATATTCGATCACCTTCGGGCCGTTCGGCGTGAGCATAAGCCCGAAATACAGACAGCCTTTAAAAGTTCTGCCTTCGTTGTTCATCGCGCTGATCGTCGGCAAAAAGATTTCCTTCATGCATTGTTCGGCAATTTCCTTTGTGTAATACGGATTCGGCGCGATCGTACCCATGCCGCCCGTATTCAACCCTTCATCGTTGTCATGTGCGCGCTTGTGATCCATGGAGGATACCATCGGTTTGACACATTTTCCGTCCGTAAACGCAAGAACGGAGACCTCGGGGCCTGTCAAAAATTCTTCGATGACGATGTTTGAGCCGCTTTCGCCGAACATTTTGTCTTCCATCATGGATTTGACGGCGGCTTTGGCATCCTCGCGCGTTTCGGCAATGATGACGCCTTTGCCGAGTGCAAGCCCGTCGGCCTTGATGACCGTAGGGATCGCGGCGGTGTCAAGATAGGCAAGCGCCGAGGGCATATCCGAAAATGTCTCGTATGCGGCTGTCGGAATATTGTATTTTTTCATGAGGTTTTTGGAAAAAACCTTGCTGCCTTCAATG
>JAZRYQ010000234.1:0-29819 GCA_045600805.1 Candidatus Alloscillospira sp.
CGTTTCGGCATTTATGGACAATGTGGCGACAGTGCTGATGCTTGCGCCGGTCGCGCTTGCGATTTCCAAAAAGCTGAACATAAACCCGATGGGAATGCTGATCTCGATCTCCGTTGCCTCCAATCTCCAGGGCGCGGCAACGCTCGTCGGAGATACGACGTCGATCCTGCTCGGCGGCTATGCGGGCATGGATTTTATGGATTTCTTCTTTTTCAAAGGAAAAATATGCCTGTTCTGGATAGTTGAAATCGGCGCTGTTATCTCAACGCTTGTGTTGCTTTTCCTGTTCAGAAAAGAAAAAGCGCCGGTCACGACGGGAGAGCGAACAAAGGTAACGGACTATTTCCCAACGGTCATGCTCTGCCTCACGGTCGCACTGCTTATCGGAACATCGTTTATCAAAAACAAGCCGGAGCTTTCAAACGGCGTGATCTGCATGGGAATATTTATCGTGTGCATTATCCGCGAGCTTGTTTTCAAACGAAATTTCAAATCCGCATGGCGCTCCGTTAAAGAGATAGATTATTCAACGCTGCTGCTTTTGGTCGGACTGTTTATCATCATCGGCGGTATCACGAAAGCAGGCGTGATTGACGCGATAAGTGAGATCATTGTAAAGCTCTGCGGCAACAATGTTTTCCTGACCTATACGATCATCGTGTGGTTTTCCGTCCTGTTCTCGGCGTTTATTGACAATATCCCGTATGTGGCGACCATGCTGCCGGTCATCACGGGCGTTGCGTCCATCATGAATGTGCAGCCGTATGTTTTGTACTTCGGGCTTCTCGTCGGCGCTACCCTCGGCGGAAACCTCACGCCGATAGGAGCTTCGGCAAATATCACGACGATCGGTATTCTCGAAAAAGAAGGAATCACCGTAAAAACAAAGGATTTTATGAAAATCGGTTTTCCGTTTACCATGGCTGCCGTCATCACGGGCTATGTGCTTGTGTGGTTTATCTGGCAATAAATCGTAATTTGACGTTTATATCGCAATTCGGAAATTGTGTTGTATAATATAACTTGTTATTTTGTTGATTACAGTAAGAAAGGCGGAATTCGGAATGACAGAAAAAACGTTTCCGGCTACTGACGAAGCGCTTGCGGACGCGATCGCTTTTATAGAAGAAGAGCTTGATAAACTGGACTGTCCGATGAAAACAGTGATGCAGATAACTGTCTGTGTCGAAGAAATGTATATTAACGTCGCGCATTACGCGTATGACGGAGAAGACGGTGAAGTAACACTGCAAATCGACGGAGAGCAGGGAGTAGTCTCCATTACGCTTGTAGATGCCGGAAAACCGTTTGACCCTCTTGCAAAGCCAGACCCTGATATTACGCTCAGCGCAGAGGACAGAGAAATCGGCGGCCTCGGCATACTGATGGTCAAAAAGAGCATGAACGAAGTGTATTACGAGAACAAAGACAATAAAAACATTTTTACTATGAAAAAACATATATAAGGAGATGCCATTATGGATATTATCAAAGCAAAAAACGCTGATGAGTTGACGATCGAATTGGTGGGAAGACTGGATACGACCACAGCCCCCGAACTTGAAGCAGAGCTAAAGGATTCTCTTGACGGAGTAACAAAGCTCACGATTGAATTTTCAAAGCTTGATTATATTTCCTCTGCCGGACTGCGTGTTTTGCTCGCGGCGCAGAAAACGATGAATAAACAGGGAAAAATGGTCGTTAAGAACGTGAACGACGATATCATGGAAGTGTTTGAGATCACGGGCTTTTCCGATATTCTCACGATAGAGTAAAATGACGGCAAAAGAGATCATGCAAAGGTTTTGCATGGAAGCGCACGCCGAGAACGGCGCTTTTGTCGAAAAGCACTATAAAAATACAGAGCCGGGCAGACCAGCCTCCGGCTCTATGTATTATTATGTCGATGCCGATGAAATCACGGAGTTTCATAAAATCGACTGCGATGAATACTGGTGCTATACGGCAGGCTCTGTGCTTGATGTTTGGCTCTTTGATGAAAACGGAGAGCTTACGGTAAAAAAGCTCGGTATACAGGAAGGCTGCGAGCCTGCTGTATATGTCAGAAAGGGAACGATATTTGCCTCAAAGCATCCGGAAAAATGCAGTGACGGCACATTTCTCGTCTGCATAACCGTGCCGCGTTTTGATTACGCGGGTTTTACGCTGATTCCAAAAGACGAAATGATACAAAAATACCCGCAGTCAGTTGAGTTTTATGACTTTTCTGCCTGATTCGATAAGCTCGTTTTCAAACGCCTCGGGATTTTTCAGATAGTAATCCTGATGGTATTCCTCCGCTTCGAAAAAGCTTTTGAAGCGTTCGACTGAAATAAACACTTGTCTGCCGGTTTCCTTTTGGAGCCGGCGGATTTTTTGTTCTGTACAGACTTTTTCCCGCTCACTTTGATAATATACGGCAAGCGTGTACGAATGACCTCTGTCAATAAACTGACCGCCTGCGTCATACGGGTCAATATCGGCAAGAAAAATATCGAGAAGGGTATCAAAGCTTACGATGCTTTCATCGTATTCTATTTTGAGCGTTTCGCGGTGCCCTGTCCGCTGCTGTTTGACATCCTCATATGAGGGGGAGATCTCATCGCCGCCGGAATAGCCGCAGCGGACGGAAATGACACCTTCTGTTTTTTCAAATACCGGCGTGATACACCAAAAGCAGCCGCCTGCAAAATAAGCCTCCCTGTGCATGTTCGGAAAATCCACCTCACAAGTTTTATTTTTTGTGGTTTTCAAACCATTTTGTTATTTCATCAAGTCTTTTTATTCTGTGAAGCGGTTTTCCGCTTCTTGAAAGCTCGTGATTTTCGCCTTTGAACAGCACCATTTTCGCTTCGACGCCGTGCGCGATGAGCGCGGTGTACATCTGATACCCCTGGTCTATCGGACAGCGGTAATCTTCAAAGGAGTGGATGAACAGCGTGGGCGTCGTGCATTTATCGGCATATCTGAGCGGGCTGTGCGCCCAGAGCTTTTCCGCATTTTCCCACGGGTCGGAGGCGCATTGGTCGTTTGCAAAGATAACGCCGATATCCGATACACCGTAAAACGAAAACCAGTTGGAGATCGATCGCTGACTTGCACACGCGGCAAATCTGTTTGTATGGCCGATTATCCAGTTCGTCATAAAGCCGCCGTAGGAGCCGCCGGTTTCAAAAAAATTCTGTTCATCCATATCGGGGTATGCTTTGAGCGCCTCGTCACAGAATGCCATAATGTCGTCAAAATCAACGGTGCCGTATTTTCCGCGGATATCGGAAAAAGCGTTTCTGCCGTCAGAGCCGGTCGGGTTGCAGTAAATGACAAAATAGCCGCTTGATGCCCAGTATTGCATTTCGTGGTAGAATACGGGACCGAAAACCGTTTTCGGACCGCCGTGAATATCAAGGATGACAGGATATTTTCTGCCGGCGATATAGTCCTTCGGCTTGAGAACAAAGCCGTGGATTTCATGTCCTGCCGTCGTAAAATTCAGAGCTTCCGGTTTTGCAATGTATTTGCCGGAGACTATCCTGTCGTTGAATTTTGTAAGTCTGCGGTATTTTGTGTCATAGATTTCCTGCGGCCTCATGTCATAAAGCGCAACCGTTCTGATATCATCTCCGAAAACATCAAACGAATCGACAGAGCCGTCTTTGTCTGTTATCCGCGTTATTTCACCGTTTTTGAGACTGTATAGATAAGCGCTGTCAAAAATCGTTGCGATGAAATAAACCGTGTCGCCGATGATTTTAACGCTTCTTCCTCCGCCGTAGCGCACATCGCTTCCGACGCTCGAGCCGATGCCCTCACCGAACTTGCTGTACAGCGTCACAGCGTTATCCTCGTATGAAAGCTTGTAAAAATCGCAGTCTGTATTAATGCCGTATTTTTTATCGGATGCCAGAAGCAGAACAAAGCTGTCTGCAAAATAAAAATCCTGCATGGAGAATTTTTCCGTGTTTTCACAGAGCTTTACGGCTTTTTTGTCGGAAAGAGACATCTTGTAAAGCGCAATTCCTTCGTCGTTCGGGAGAAGCGGCTTTACCTCCGAGCCGAAAAACCAGACCTCGGTTTTGTTCTTGCTGAGTTTAACGTTGCTGACGGAAAAATCCTTATCTGTCAGCATAGTCGCTTTTTTCTTTGCGCTGTCATAGTAGAAAAGCGAAGTGTAGGCACTTTTTGTAAAGCCGCCGCCGTTCCACCACCACGGAAGCTGATCGACGATTTCGTAATCTTCGTTGTCTTTTAAATATTTTGCGTACTCATCTGACCGCTTTTTGTCGCCTTTGTACAGATCCTCAAAACCGGGAACGGTTACAGCGGCCATGATGAAATCGCCGTTTTCAAGCGGAAGAAGCTTTTCAACGGGCACAGGGAACGTGAGAAATTTCACGGCCTCGCCGCCGGAAAGCGAAAGCTTATAGAATTTGCTCTCAGCGGACGGTTCTTTTTTGCCGTCACGGTCAGCCTGAAAAAGGATGCTGTCGTCATCCAGAAACTGAAACGTGCGCTCAGTGCCGCCGGAGGATAGCTGCTTTACCGTTTTCCCGTCAAGCTCGTAGATATAGGAGGAATACTTATTGTCTGCTTTGTCCGCAGAGGATACAACGAAACAGAAGTGCTTTCCGTTCGGAGAAAATTCGGGATTTGAGATAAATTTACAGCTGCAAAAATCATCAATGGCAATGCTTTTCATGGCGATTCTCCTTGTATTTGTTTTAGTAAAGAAATTATATCACATATTCTGAGCTGTATCAAATATAACGTTGTCGCTGCCGTGGTTATTATACCTGCTTTATTACCTCAATACACAGTGCGAGCGCTTTTGCCAGTGATGCCTGACCCCAATCGCGTTCGTCATACAGCTTTGTGTTTGCAAGACTGTCAGCAGTGAAAAGTATTTCCGCGAACGAAGCACCGCGGAATGCGGCACAGGCGGCAAGCGCCGAACATTCCATTTCGACGCAGACGCAGCCCTCCTGTATTCTGCTGCTGACTTTACGCTCGGTTTCTCTGAAAAATCCGTCAGTCGTCCACGTGGTACACTCTGCATACGGCAGGGAAGTATCTCGGAACACTTTTTCGATAACAGATCTCATACTTTTATCTGTTTCTGCAAATCTTGACGGTTTGAGATAATGAAATGATGTCCCTTCGTCGCGCAGGGCTTTTACCGGAATCAGGAAGGCATTTTCCGGAATATCTGTTAATACGCCGCATGAGCCGGCAGAGATTATTTTCTTAACGCCGTATGCGATAAGCCAGTCAAGTATCTGCACTGCCGCAGAAGCCCCTACCGGCGCCTGACAAAGCACAAAATCACCGTTTGAATAAATGGGATAACGCTTGGTTATGGATATAAATTCCGTTACTTTTTCAAAGCTGTTGTTTTCGGCATATTCGTCTATGCAGTCACCGAGAAAAGCAAAAACTGCTTTTTCGGGAAACGTGATGCCGAGCTTTTCGTGGTCAGGCTGCAATACCGCCTCCGGTGAATTATCGTATTCAATAAGCGGTATGTCATATGCACATGGTTTTTTGAAATAAGAAAACAGTTTTTTCATTTGAAATCTCCTTAATGTTGAATTTACTGCATTTCAGCGAATACTCGTTCCGGCCAGTTTTTCGGCGACGGTTTTCGATTGCTCTTCCGTGGGTTCAAAATTGATAAATAGTATCTCGATGATAGTATCGTCATAGCAAAGAACATATGTGCCCCAAGTATCTTCACCGTGGTATAAAAGATACGCTTCCTTTGCAAGCCACGGCGCCGGATTGACCTTTTCGTAATGGAAAGAATTTACATACCTGCCGTCGATGTCTGAAACATAGTCTTTTTTTGCATTCATTATCCGGTCCTTACAGAAATCATATAATGCAGAACACTTTACATCTGTGACCGTATATTCAAGCATCGGTACCTTGGAATCCTCGCAGTCATATCGCGCGAGCTGGGAAGCGATATGCTGTTCAAGAAGCGGCGATTTGTATTCGGAATACTCGCGCGTATAGCAATCAAGCTCTATATCCGTCATATCCTCGATTGCCAGCGGAAGCTCATCGTGAGATACTGTATAAAACACGCCTTCATACTCATATGTTTCAGAATCATGCAAGGAAGATGATAGTATTTTGATTCTGCGTTTGCGGTCTTTCATTTTAGTTATCACCTCCGAAAACGGCACAGTAATCAGCTATCTGCGCCTGAAGCCTATGATATTCAGCGTCGAGTATGTCTTTTCCTGATTTTGTGAGAATATAGCTGCGTCTGCGTCCGCTTGCCTCTACCTCACGAATCATGCCGGCATCGAGAAATTGCTCCAACAGGTTATACAATGTGCCGGAGCCGACCGTTACTCTCTTATTTGTCATTTCGGCGATCCTGTCAAAAATATCGATCCCGCAGCACTCTGTGCGCAGACAGAGCAAAATATAGAACATCTGCTCTGTAAGTGTTTGAAATTTTAATCTCGGCATATGTGATCACCCCAATCTCGAATATCGAGTTTATGCGCACATTATAATCTCGATATTCGAGATTGTCAACATTAAAAATCGTGAAAAACACGATTTAAGAATAATGTTGAATAATTATTTGGTGAAAAACACACAAAATATTGACTATATTACATATTTGTGCTATGTTTATTACACAGTTGTACAATACAGAAACTATGTATTATTTAGACAGGAGGGATAGAAATTGAATGCATCGATCGAAAACCTGAATCTGCAGTTGTTTGCGTTTTCAAAAAGAGATACGAGAATGCTTGTAACAATAGCAGATGAAAACGGTGATGACAGCGACAGAATTTTTCTCACGGTCACCCGAGACGACCCCAAAGGCGTGAGATACAATCTGATCACATTGGCACCGACGTATAAGGGCGAAAAGCTCCGCTTTACTTACACGGCCTCTCCGTGGCTTCTGACGATCAAAACGGCATACGGAAATCTTGAGATGTGCTTTGACAAGATTAACGAGGTGCTTCAGATTCGTTCTTGTGACGGCATCGGTGTGAGCTTCTTTATTGATTTTACCGTTCATGAACTGTTTGTTGACAGACTTGACGGATCGGTGGAAGCGGGATTTACCAGCATGGGAGAATTCCTGTTTGATGTGCTCACCGGAAATCAGCATCATGACAACAAATGGATAGGCCCGAGAATGAAAGCTACACCGACGACGATTCAATGGGAGCCGGAGAATAACGAATTAAAGGGATATGTTCATTGGAGTCATTCTTTTGTTGAGAAACAGAAGATAAACGATTTTGAGGAATGCGTTGCGGCAAATAAAAAAGATTATGAGTACTGGTTCGCTCAGCTTCCGCCGCTTCCGGAGGAATACCGCGATATAGGAAAAATAGGCGCTTATGTATTCTGGACAAGTCATCAGCTTCCTCTTATCAGATTAAAAGAGCCGATCATGTATATGATGCGTACAGGCGTCGTCACAAGAGGTACGACATGGCAGCAGTGCGATCACGCCATGGCATGCTGGAGAAATCAGCAGTTTGCGTTTGATATCATATACAGCTTCTTTACGCTTCAGGATGAATACGGTATGCTGCCGGACAACGCCAACGACAGAGACGTGGCATACACGGCTACAAAGCCGCCGTTCCAGGGCTTTGCGCTGACATGGATCATGGATCATCTCGGAGACGAAAATATCGACAAAAGCCTCTGTGCCAAGCTGTATGAGCCTCTGTGCCGCTGGATAAAATGGTGGGAAACCTTCCGGGACGGTGACAAGGACGGTCTTATGTGTTATGCGCACGGTGATGAATGCGGACTTGACGATGCGTCGATCTTCTCGGAGGGCGTTCCCGTTATCAGTCCGGACCTGCAGGCTTATCTTGCGCTCTGCATGGAGGTTTGCGGACGCTTTGCCAAAATCCTCGGCATGGAGGATGAGGCTGCGCAGCATTTCCGCAAGTCAAAGGAACTGATACAGAGAATGATAGATAAGCTGTGGAACGGAGACAGATTTGTCTGTATCCTTGAGCGCACGAAGAGAGTTCTGAATGCTTCTTCCGTATGCAATTATATCCCGCTCGTTCTCGGAAAGAGACTTCCGAAGGAGATCATCGACAAGATGGCGGATGATCTTGCCAATCCGGGCAAGTTCTACACAGAAAAAGGCTTCCGTTCGGAAAGCTTTGACAGTCCGCTGTTTGACTCATCATCACCCGGCCCGTTCGCGCTCGGTATGCGCATGGCAGTTTCACAGCTTTTGATGACGGTAGGTTTGTACTATTCCGGTAAAAATGAGCTTGCTCTGAAAAACGCAGAGAACTGGTGCAGCCTTTCGATAGGAAGAGGTTTTCCCGTTACCGATGTTGTTGAGCCGGAGAACCACAAAAAGACAAGCACATCCGGAAAACCGATATTTAATGCAACGACAAAATATCCCGGAAAGTTCAATTCCTGGGGCACGGCGGTTTTCTTTGTGCTTGGAGACATCATATCAGAACTGAGGGGGAAATAAGATGTTTGGAACAAATGAACAATATAATCTTGAGAGACTACCCTTTAGTGTGTACGGAGCATTTTTGTCGATCTATCAGAATATAGCCGACAAAAAGATGTACTTGTCCATGACAAGAAGCGCCCAGGCGATGCTTGACCGCCCGAATCTGATGGAGCTCAGTCTTTGCAAAAACGGAGAAAAAGTCCCGTTCGTGTATTCCTGCACAGCGGCAAAGCTTACCTTTAAGGCAAAAGAGGGGACTGCGGAGTTTACTTATGAGCCCGATTCCTCTGTCATGCGTATCAGAACGACGGATGTTTCTCTTCGCATTGACTATGTTCCCAGAATTCACGAAGCAGGATGTCGATTTGCGGACGGCGATATAGAACTTGGCTTTAATAAAACGGGAAAACTGAAATTCTCGTGCATTTCCGGTGCAATGGATTCCAATATCGAATGGAATTATCTGCAGGTTTCGCCTTATCCGTTCTATATTGAGTTAAAGCCCGACGATCGCACTGCCGAAATGGCGATCCATGAGTATCCGTCCACATGCGCGCACAAAGACAGCTATGAGGATTTTGATGTGGTTGCCGACTTAAAGCAAAAAGAATTTGATGCGTTTTGCGACAATTATTCGGATGTTCCGGAAATATATTCCTCCATGGCGGAAAAGGCAAAATACATGGTCTGGCATTCCTATTTGGGACCGCGCGGTACGCTTGCTGAGCCGGTGGTTTATATGCATAAGCTGTTTATGAATCGCGCTTTCGGCTGGCAGCAGGCATTTCACGCCATGGCGATGAGAAATAACCCCAAAGAAGCGTGGAGATTGCTCCTTGCGTTTTTTGCCTATCAGAATGAGATCGGCGGACTTCCCGATCATGTCAGCGATATAGGGCAGATCACATTCATAACGACAAAGCCGCCGATCCAGGGATATGCGGTGCTGTACATCCTGGATAATTTTGAAAAGAACGCATTTGAAGCGAAGGATTATCAGGCCATGTATGATAAGCTCTCCAAGTATACCAACTGGTGGTTTGTATACCATGACCATTCCAAAACGGGGTATCCGGCATATTATCATCCGGATGAATCCGGCTATGACGAGTCATCGGCTTTTGATGAAGGTCTGCCGATCATTTCACCCGATCTTCTGTCATACACGGTATTTAACTGTGAAGCCTGCGCAAAGCTTGCCTCTTTGTTCGGCGATGAGGAAAAGGCCGCTTATTGGACTGAAAAAGCCAACTATGTGCTTGATTATCTCGTCGGAACATTGTGGGACGGTGAGCAGTTCCTCGCATATCTTCCGGGAAAAAAGGAGTTTTATAAGTGCAACTCCATAACACAGCTTCAGCCCATCATGCTCGGCAGCAGACTTCCGGAAAGCATTACAAAGGTTTTGGCAGCGAGATTGACGGATCCGGAGCAGTTCAGCACGGATTACGGATTCTCTACCGAGAATGTTCAGAGCGAAAAAGCTGTCATGCGCGCATTCACACGCGGCGCAACGATTGCCCCGACACAGTTCTTCGTGCTTAACGGCTTGAATGACGCCGGTTATAAAAAAGAGGCAAAACGAGAATGTATCAAGTATCTTAACGCGCTGCTGCATAAAGGACTTGCTTTGGGTATCCATCCGTACAGAGTGGAGCCTGCCATGGGAAATGAAATAGTGCCCGAAACAACGGGTATGGCAGTCGGCTTCCCGTTTTCATCCTGGGTCGGCTCCGTGTTCCTTGCGCTTGCCGAAACCATCGCATGTCAGGAAATATAAAAAGAATTATCAGGAGGGGTAAAAATGTTAAAAGATAATCCAAGAGGAAATTACATGATCGACCAGTATAAACCGCCGTTTTGTTATGAGCTGGCCGGACAAAAATTCGTGATTGCTATGGATGACGGCTATGATTACACGTTGAATTTCATCGACAAAAAGCATGTCGCATGGAATATCGGGGACACAGAGCCGAAAACAGAAGAGTATGAATGCTTAAAAGGCGATGACACGACCTTCCTTGTATCCTTTGAACTCAAGGGCACAAAGCTGCGCACAAACCATACATTTGTCATTGACCTTGAAAACATGCTCGTTACGAGGATCATCGGCATTATCGGAGAGAATCCGAAATATGAATATCTGAACAATACATATTTCGAGTTTGGCGCCATCTACAAGGAAGACGGTTCTCTCGAATTTAGACGTCACAGCTTCACATCGGATATGATCGGTACGATCATGCAGTGGTGCTACGGTGAAAAGATGACGACAGTACACGTTTATTACACAACGAATTTCTATCGCATCACATATCCCCGTGACCGTCTGCAAACAGAGGAACAGCGAAAGAAGCAAGAGGAAATGAACGCAATGGTAAGTGCTCTGCCATCCTCCGACGAGCCTGCGGTATATGTAAAAATCAAACCCAATATGTATCTTGTAAGCATTACCGAAAAGAACATGGAAAAGATCATCGGCGGTGGAGTGCAGTTTAGAAGCAACACCATGTGCTTCCTCCAGAACTATGACAGACTGTATCAGGTCGGTCGCACATTCGGTACATTGACGCTTCCGGAGGGAGAGCAGCATCTGAATCTCATGTTTGGCGCATACGGAAAATTCACGGAAATCGAAAAAGAATTTGTGGATGCCCCAAATCCTTTTACGACCTGACGGAGTGAGCATACAGCGTCACTGTATTGAGCAGCAGGTCCCTATTGACTGAAAATAGCTGGAATTCTTTCGGAAGTAATACTAAATTTGGTATTACTTCCGAATTTTTTATAAAATAATCTTCAAAAACAAGGGAATGTTGACAATTTGTAGCTGATGTAATAAAATAAATAAAAGCAATTGACAAAAGGGGAAAATCTGATGGGTAAGAATACGACTAAAACGAATGCAGCGATGCCGACAAAAGACTATATCCGAAGCTGCGCTTATGAACTGTTTCGCGAGTACGGGTATGAACAAGTAAGCGTCGAGCAGATCTGCGCAAAAGTCGGAATTACAAGAAGCGCATTCTATTATTACTATAAAACCAAAGCACAGGTTATGGGTACCCTGTTTGCTGATATGCTTTCAGACGGATACGCTATGCTTGAAGAAAAGCTTGAAAAAGAAGACCCGTGGGACTTCCTCTGGTGGTTTGTATGCCTGTATGCGGACCGCTGTGTTGAGCTCGGAAAAAACGGTCTGTCATCTTTCATGGCGATATCACTGCAGGAAAGACTGGAAACGTTTTTGCCGGTTGATGACCTGTTCTTTATTATCGATGCCGCTATTATTAAAGGGCAGAAAACTGGCCAGTTTAAAAATACGTACGAAAAGAAATATATTGTCGGTGCTGTCAGAAGCATCATGATCGGTGTATCCTATGACTGGTGCAACAGCCGAATAAGAGGCGATTTTGATTTTAAAATAGCGCTGGAGCACGAGCTTCGCGCCTTGTTGATGAATATCTGACCATATCAGAAAGACATAATTAAAAGCACCTAATGCGGTGCTTGGGTAGTTGTAATATATGAAGATAAGAGGTGCAAAATCCGGAAAGATGATGAATATAATAATTGCAGTTGTTCTTTGCGTTTCCCTCATTCTTGGCGGAGTTACAGTTGGCTTGTTAATAAATATGTCAAATAAAAAAAAGAACTATTCTGAATGCCAGGGAACAATAATTCGATTTTATGAAGAGGAAAGACCTGGCTCTGCACTCAAGTATATTTCTCCGGTTGTCGAATATGAAATATACGGAATTAAATACGAAATCATCGGAAACTATTATTCAACATCAATGAAAATAGGCGATAAAGTCACACTATTATATAGTAACGATGATTTTGAAAAAGCAGTGATAAAAACAGGAGTATTTGTTGGCCCTATCATTACCGGTTCATTGACAGTTGTTGCGATATTGGCGTTGGTTCTTATGCTTTGTCTAAAAGGCAAAGGAATTATATAGTCGTTTTTTTATCCAGTCCGATTTTGTTTCTCCGCTTCGCGGAGTAACTCTGTGAAACTTTGTCTACAGTTTGAAGGCACCTAAGCGGTGCTTTTTTGTTGTCAGATTATCCTTTAAATTGTGCGGAATGGTTTAATTGTTCAGTTTCTTTTCGATCAATTTAATATCTTCAAGGTCTTTTTCTCTGCCTAATCTTTTCTTCATTTCGAGAAGTCCTTTTAAGGAAATAACAGGTATTCCTTCCCGTATATCAGCTCTATCAAATATCCACTCTTCAAAAATCTCGATATCTTCTGCCATGGTTATTTTTCTCGTTCCATCCGGCAAGAGGGTCGTGGTATACCCACAATTTTCCAAAGCATCCGCCAAAGCCGTACTGCATCCTAAATCAATGTCCCTTGTGGTATCTCTTAAATCGTATAAAACCATAGCACCGCCGGTTATTAGCCAATACTCATTGCTTGCGAAATTTAGTTGGAGTAATCGGTTTATTATTTCTGATTTTGTCATTTTACTCTCTTCCTATTCATCAATGTTTTTTTGTCTATTACTATGGTATGCAAGCCCATACGTAGCCAGAAAACGCAGAATTTGCGTAAAGAATAAGGCAGCAGACTTTCTATCAAAATCTGCTGCCGTTTGTGGCGGAAGCGGTGGGATTCGAACCCACGAGCCCGTTGCCGGACTACCTGATTTCGAGTCAGGGCCGTTATGACCACTTCGATACACTTCCATAACTTAAGACAGTATAGCCTATTTGCTCATGAAAATCAAGAGAAAATTTCCCGACTTTGAGAAAGTCGGGAAATTTTATCATGTCCAAAGTCTGAGCAGGAGCCATATGGTCAGCGCAATACCCGCAAGAAATACGCCGCCGATAAGAAGCGCTGCTCTCAAAGCGGCAAAGACATAAAGTCTCCGTTCTTCTTTTGATATCGGCTCCGCGGGAGGCGAATGATCCTCTTCGGTATTCATTTTCTGTTCGCGGGTGTGCGGGACAAAGCGTATGCGGTTTACGTCCTCAACGCCGGACATATCGACGATGGTGCGGCCATCGTCATCCGGATATTCTCGACGCTTTGCCATTACTTATCAAAAAGATGGCATACAACATAATGCCCGGGTTCGATTTCGCGCTGTACGGGGACTTCGTTTTTGCATCTTTCCGTACAATATGTGCACCTCGTATGGAACTTGCATCCCGAAGGAGGATTTGCAGGAGAGGGTATAGAGCCCTCAAGCACGATACGATTCATTTTTGCGTTCGGGTCAGGTACGGGTATAGCTGAGAACAAAGCCTTCGTATACGGATGCAGTGGGTTTTTAAATATATCCGCCGTTGCGCCATATTCGACAAGATTGCCAAGATACATTACACCGACCGTATCCGAAATATGCTCAACGACGGAGAGATCGTGAGAAATAAACAGATAGGTGAGGCTGTATTTTTCCTGAAGTTCACGCAGCAGGTTGATGATCTGCGCCTGAATGGAAACATCAAGTGCGGAAACGGGCTCATCACAGACAACAAATTCCGGGTTTAATGCAAGAGCTCTTGCGATGCATATTCTCTGACGCTGACCTCCCGAGAATTCATGCGGGTAACGGTCCTTGTGGAACGGCTGGAGCCCGCAGTTATCCATGACCTGATCGATGTAATCATCAAATTCCGCCCTCGGAACGAGATTATGCTCACGGACAGCTTCACCGATTATTTCACCGACCGGAAGACGCGGCGAAAGCGATGAAAACGGATCCTGAAAGATGATCTGCATTTTTGTGCGCATATCGCGCATTTCTTTTGCCGTAAAATCGTATACTTCCTTGCCGTTGAACAAAACCTGCCCTGCGGTCTTTTCTCCCGAAAGGCGGAGAATGGCACGTCCGGTAGTCGTTTTTCCGCAGCCAGATTCGCCGACAAGGCCCATTGTTGTGCCGCGCTTTAAATTGAATGTTACGCCGTCAACGGCTTTTACCCAGCCAATGGTCTTGGAGATCATACCGCCTTTGATCGGAAAATGCTTTTTGAGGCCGTTGACCATAAGAATGTATTGAGGGTCGTATTCCACAGGTGTGAAATCAGCAGTTTTTACTGTATCTGCCATGTTATTTGCCCTCCTTGTCATAATAGCGGTAGCAGCTTACCTTGTGCGTGTCGGAAAGACTGATCTCGCACGGATAATCGCCGCTGCATTTATCAATGCACATTTCGCATCTGTCTTTAAAATAGCAGTAGTTCGGCATATTGACCGGGTTCGGGACTTTGCCGGGAATGGAATAAAGCTTATCCACCTGCTTGCCGACAACAGGCTTTGAGTTCATAAGACCGATCGTATACGGATGAGCCGGGTGATAGAAGATGTCATCGGCTGTGCCTTTTTCGACTATTCTGCCGGCGTACATGACGACAACATAATCCGCCATTTCCGCAATAACGCCGAGGTCGTGCGTAATAAGCATGATAGAGGAGTTTATTTTATCCTTCAGATTTCTAAGCAGATCGAGGATCTGCGCCTGAATCGTAACGTCGAGCGCCGTTGTGGGCTCATCGGCGATGATGACTTTCGGATTGCAGGCAAGAGCCATGGCAATCATGACACGCTGGCGCATACCGCCGGACAATTCATGCGGGAACATCCTGTAAACGCCTTCGGAGTTGGCGATGCCGACCATTTCCAAAAGCTCGATCGTTCTTGCTTTGATAGCGGCTTTCGATTTTCCTTCGCCGTCATGCAGAGCGATAACCTCATCCACCTGGTCGCCTATGCGGAATACGGGATTGAGCGAGGTCATAGGCTCCTGGAATATCATCGACATATAATTGCCGCGGAGATGCTGCATTTTTTCAATCGGTACTTTTGTTATGTCGTACGCCTTATTGCCGAGATTAAGACGGATAGCACCTTCGACGATCTGCCCCTGCGGGCGCTGCAAAAGCTGCATCAGCGAAAGACTTGTGACCGATTTTCCACAGCCGGATTCACCGACAACGCCGATGGTTTTTCCGGTCGGCACTTCAAAGCTTACGCCGTCAACGGCCTTTACCGTTCCGGAATCCGTAAAGAAATAAGTGTGGAGGTTATCAAATTCGACCGCGTTCGCGAGGTTTTTCATGGTGGTTATGTACTCTGATTCGGGTACGTTTTTGCGCTTGTGTTCTTTTTCAAGCTTATTTGTAATCTTTCGGTTTGAACGGGAGATCTTACGCGCTTCTTTCGCGGTAAGGTATCCTTCTGCATGTTTTTTTGCCACGATGATTCCTCCTTCCTTATCGCTTCATCTTCGGGTCAAACGCGTCGCGCAGACCGTCACCTACAAGGTTGAATGCAAGAACCGTGAGAACAAGGCAGACACCGGCGGGTATCCATACGAAAAGATAGGTCGTAAGGACGTGGATATTGTTAACGTCGTTTATGATGTTACCCCATGACGCAAACGGGAATTTTACGCCGAGACCGAGAAAGGAAAGCGTAGCTTCCGTAATAATCGTTGAGCCGAGACTCATGGTGCATGTAACGATAAGCTGAGGAATTACATTCGGGATAAGATGCTTGAAAATTCTGCGGGATGCTCTAATGCCGCAAGCCTCCGTTGCCGTCATGAATTCCTGTTCACGCAGAGACAGGATCTGTCCGCGAACCATACGCGCGATCGACGGCCAGCCGAGGAAACCGAGGATCAGCATGAGATATATCATACGGACTGTTCCGTCAACTCTCAGATTGTCCATGGCTGCGCCGAGGATGATGAGAATAGGCGTTGACGGGATGCAGTAGAAAATATCGACGATACGCATGATAAGGTTATCGACCCATTTTCCGAAGTAACCGGAAATACCGCCGAGGATAACACCGAGTACGGTCTCCATGATGACGACGATAAAACCGATAAGAAGCGATACGCGGCCGCCGTACATAAGACGTGTGAGCATATCCATACCGTTTTTGTCGGTACCGAACGGGTGCGCCTTGGAGGGAGCGGAATAAACGTCATAAACGTATGTTTCCGTTTCCTGCAAAACTGCCCATGTTTTGCTTGCAGCGTCATAGCTGATCGTGTAATCGGCTGTTTCGCCGTTTTCGTCGGTGAATGTGAACTGCTCATCGCCGTTTACGATGGATTCGATAAGCTCATCCTTAAATAAACGTGTGAGGAAGATGTCCGGCATGACAGGATTTACGACATAACGGCTGATGTAAGCGTATTCCGTACCGTCCTGAGCGGTAACGCCGCCGCCGTCATCAAGCGTATAGGTCATGCCGTCCGCTTCAAAGGAAGAAGCTGAATTTGAATAAGCCTTCAGAGCGTTGTATTTAAAATCGAAAGTGAGCGTTGTGTCACTGCTTGAAGGACTGATAATGTCCTTGCACGCAAGACCGAGGATCGAATTATCGGAAGCAAGGTAACATACAAAAAAGCCGCTGCCTTCTTCTATGCATTTATAATCAATATCACGATAGGTGAATGTGTCGTTCTTTTTCTGCATCGCGAGAACCATCTGCGCCTGAATGATGGAGTTGAATTCATCAACGGCAGATGAAAAACGGTTTTCCGTATTCTCCGCAACGCCGGCATAGTCTTTATTCTGATATGTTGTCGTGTAGAAAAGCTGGTCCTGCGAATACGGCGAGATAAGTCCGCCTATAAATGCGAAGATGAACATGAGAACGAGGACGGAAAGACCGATCATTGCAAGACGGTTGCGGAAAAATCTTTTTGCGACAAGTGCGCCGGGCGACAGGGTTTTAACACGTCTGTCATCGTTCAGCGAAAGCTGCTCTGTGTTTTCAGCGTTTTTATTTTTGTTTTCAGCCATGACTGCGTCCTCCTTCCTTAAGCTATACGTACGCGCGGGTCAACAACGGCGTAGAGAATATCGGAAATCAGGTTTCCGATCAGCGTGAGTATGGCGAGAAAGACAAGGTAGAACATGGAAAACGGAATGTCACCCATGACCATGGAGTAATAGGAAGCATATCCGATGCCGGGAATGGAGAACAGTGTTTCGGTTATGAGAGCACCCGAGAAAAGACCGGGAAGAGAGCCGCCGACGATCGTGACGAGGGGAATGAGCGTATTGCGGAATGCGTGATGATATATGACCTTGCGCTCCGAAAGACCTTTTGCCCTTGCCGTGCGGATATAATCGGAATTCAAGACCTCCAGCATATTGGTACGTGTATAACGCATGAGTGAGCCGATGGAAAGCACTGTCAGCGTGACGATGGGAAGCACAAGATGGTCTGCTTTGTCCAAGAACTGGCCCCATGCGTTAAGCTGGTTAAAATCACGTCCTACAAGTCCGTAAAGATCAAACCAACCGAGCTTTACGGAGAATACGAGCTTCAGCAGGGAAGCAAAGAAGAATGTAGGCAAAGACATACACGCGAGCGCAACTACCGAAATCGTATAGTCTGTTTTGCTGTACTGCTTTGTGGCGGCGATGATTCCGAGAGGGATCGCAATGAGAAGCTCAAACACAAAGGAAATAGCACCCATTGCAAAGGAAAGCCAGACGGTATCCTGGAATTTTTCGACGACCGGTACAGTCCAGTACCAGCTGTCGCCAAACTGTCCGCGGAAGAAATTGCCGAGCCAGTTTAAGAACCCGATGACTATTCCGTTGTCCATGCCGTAAGCCTTTGTAAGCTGTTCCATCCATTCCTCATAGCTTTTTGAGCCGGGCTGCATGGATTTCTGGCGAGCCATATTCTCTATGTACGATGTCGGAAGACATCTCATAAGAACGTAAATAATGAGTGCAACGAAAAACAGAATCAATATAGATAGTAAAATACGCTTTATAATGTATTTGCGCACGTGCACAACCTCCTTCCGAATACACAGTAAATAACTGCATATCAATAAACGTCCTGAATGCAAGACGCTTATTGATACGCGGTTTGGATGTATTGCCCTGCGGCAAAGCCGCAGGGCAATAATACACTGTTGATCGAACTGAAGAGTAATTACTTAAGTTCTGTATTCTGGATCTCGCTCATCCAGCCATAGAAGGTGGTGATGTCCGGAGTTACTGTGTCGAGGTTTACACGCTCTGTTGAGAAGATGATCGCGTTCTGACGCTGATATACAGGGATCTCGGTTGCCCAGTCAATGATGATATCGAGGCAAGCCTTGTACATAGCCTTGCGGTATGTCTGGTCAAGGGATGCACGAGCATCAAGGATAAGGGTGTTGAGCTCTTCGTCAGCGATGTCATACATGTAGTTGGAGCCGCCGGCTGCCTGTGTGTCATTGCCGGAGAAGTAGATCTGATACATATCCGGGTCAACAGTTGCGCCCCAAGCAGCACACCAGATGTCAACCTGCTCAGCCTCAAGACCTGTCCAAAGCTCGGAAGAAACTGCAAGGTCGGTTACCGTGAGGGTGATGCCGAGCTCTGCAAGAGCGTTGGAAGCTTCTGTTGCCATCATGAATGCGGGGTGATCGCCGACACCGTCAGCAGGGATCTGAAGCTCATATGTGAGGCTTGCGCCGTCGGGAGCAGCCGTTACCTTGCCGTTTTCTACTGTGTAGCCGGCAGCCTCGAAGAAGCCAAGAGCAGCCTGCTTAGCAGCAGCATACTTGTCCTCAGCGGACATGCCGGACGTGTAGATCGGGTTGCCGTCAACATCAACGGAGAAAGCGATCTGGTAGCCGTCGTCAGATGCCTGCGGAGCAGCCCAGGATGTGTTGGAGATAGGATAGTTGATAACGGATGCGCGCTCTCCGTAGTAAGAGTCAACAGCGACATCACGGTATACTGCGAGGATGGTTGCAAGACCTTTACGCAGATTCTTGGAAGCCTCGGAGCCCGGCTCGCCGCCGACGTTGACACGGTTAGCGGAGATACCGCAGTAGCCGTAGCCGAGGTTGTCAACGGTGTTGACGGTTACGACATCGCCGTTGAGTTCGCCGCCGTTAGCCTTCTGGATAGCTTCGACGGTTGTCTGTGAGAAGGAAGGATCTGTGATATCGATTGTGCCTGTGATAACACCGTTGAGTTTATCAGCTTCCTGTGTTTCGATGAAGTTGATGTACTTGATCTTCGGTGCGCCTTGATAATAAAGCTCGTTAGCTTCGAAGCTTACAACGCCGTTTTCAAACTTGATGAACTTGTAAGGACCTGCGCCCATCGGCTGTGTGGTCTTGGAACGAACGATGGAAAGGTCGCCCTTGTTGAAGCCGAACATGTTGTTGTCATAGTCATAAAGGGCCTTGTCGCCGTAGTAGTGCATAGGAGCGACTGTTACGCCGAGCTGATAGATAGCGGTTGCGTCAACCTGTGTGAGAACGACACGGAGGCTGTTGTCGCCGGTCTTCTGGATACCTGCGATATTGGCAGCCGTCTCGCCGGTAGCAACACCGACAGTATAGTTTGCATAGCCGGTCATAAGGTCAAAGAGGGAGGAGCCGGCTGACTCTGTTGAAGAGAGGGAAGCAAGATCCCATGCGTAAGATTCGCACATTGTTGCGAAGAAATCAGCACTTGTTGCGTCTTCTGCAAGCTCAAAGCCCCAGTTTGCAGCGCAAGCTGCGACTGAATCGGTCTCTGCATTGTAGCCTGCGCCGATGCAGTAATCAACGATTTCCTGTGCAAAAGCTGCACCGGCCTGGTCGAGGTCTGCCCAGAAAGCTGTCTGAGTAGCTTCATCCCAGTTTGTGAAGTCTGTATTGTCACGGCCTGCCGCAACAAGAAGGTTGAACAGTGTGTCCATACCGGAACGGTATTCTTCAATACCGAGGATAGGCTGAGCAAACAGCGTTGAGCTTCCGTCATATGTAGGATCGCAGAGAACATACATGGAGAAGATAACGTCATCCACTGTTACAGGCTCGCCGTCGGAGAACTTAGCGTCATCGCGAAGTACGAAATCGTAGTAAACGGTTCCGTCATCGTTCTCGGTGATGGTGAGGTCGGAAAGACCGTAGTATGTGTAGTCAGTTCCGTTGTAGGGGATGGTTTCGCCCTCGATGCCCTTCATAATGATAGCACCCTGACGGTCGCTGGAAAGAAGGGAAGCGGCTGTCATAGCCTGAACATCCTGGTCGTAAGCAGTCTCAGAGAAGAACGGTGAGAACTTGCTGTTGAAGGGTGAGTAACCTACTACAAGCGGGGTGTTGGGGTCTGTTGCGGGTTTGGTGGGCTCAGCAGGCTCTGTCGGCTCTGCGGGCTCCGTGGGCTCTGTCGGTTCTGTAGGTGTAGGTGCAGGTTCGTGTCCAACCTTTTTCTCACCGCAACCGGCAAGAATACCAACGCACATTACAACTGCAAGAAGCAAAGCAAGGATTTTCTTTACGTTTTTCATGTTTGATTTTTTCCTCCTTTAAAATTTGAACTTAAAACGGGTAAAACCCGATTGTTCACGATGTCGGGGCGTTTACTGTCAGTAAACGCAGGAAGAGGTATACCTCTTCCTGATGTGTTTTTACACGCCGCAGTGTGAAAATAACAGGGGTATTTTATATAGTAAGTTGCCGGATGTCAACCGGAAAATGAAAATCAGTAAATCTCTTTTTCCAGAAGCGTCCACGGAAGCTTTTTAAAGCCTAAATACGCAATCAGGCTAAGCAAAAAACAGCATACAACAAATACATAAAATATTATGTTGTTGACAAGGAACCTGCCGAAGCCGTTGATAGCCACAAAAACAATGTCACCGATCAAAGTGACAACAAAGCATATCAGGGAAAACATGCTGCATCGCGAAAACCGCGGTACGGTCGCTTTATAGACATAATCACGCACGGGATTGCTTGAAAAGGATAAGCGGCATACTGCCCAAAGCGCAATGGCGTTGAGTATAAGACCTGCCGTATACGGAAGGAGAACATATGCACAGGCGTTCATTCCTGCAACACGGAAGCAGCCGCAGGCGACTATCAGAACAAATGAGACCGCCGACAGCAGTATATATTTCAATACGGATTTTTTCAGCGGCTTGTCACCGTCAAACCTGTGCATGTCACCGGCGTAAATATACTCGCCCGACACGGTCCTGCGGAAATCGTCCAGATAAGCATGACTCCGCTGATACCAGTTTTTATGTTTTGAATTATTGCGCTCCATAGCAAAACTCCGTCTTATGTGATGAAAAACTAACGATTTAACGTGATAAAATCAGTACACTTATCTATATTATACATGAAAACACTGTTATTAGCAAGTGTAATGTTATCCTTTTAGTTGGTAGAATTTTATAAATTTTGTTAATCTGAACGCAAAAATACGTTTTTGTACCTGAAAAGTCCTTTGGACTTTGCCGAAGAATTGACCTCGCCTGAATAGCAGGCGAGGTCAATTCTATGAGAGGTTTTCTTTTATTTTGTCTATGACGCGGAAAAAAACTTCAAGATCCTCTGGCGAAATATTCTGCTTCATTATGCATTCGTTTTCGTCAATATGACGGCGGACCTCATCCGAGCGGCGTATAGCCTCCTCCGTTAATGTGATTTTTTTCATGCGCGCATCATGAAACACGTTTTCGCGTGTGATAAGGCCGTCTCTTTCCATACGTTTGAGAAGATTTGAAGCGGTAGCTCGTGTTATGTTGAATTCCCGCTCAAGCTCTCCCTGATACATGTCTTTTTCGCTTTCGCGAAAACGGATGTAATTGATGACCCACATCTGCATACGGGTCAGATAGCTTTCTGCGTTAGGAATGCTGGGAGAACGACGTTTTATCAAATTTGCTATGGCTGCAAGCTCAAAGCCGATACGTCTGCTGCGTTCCATAATCCTTACCTCTGAATCTATACTCAGTCAAGCTCAAAAGCGCCTGTGTAAAGCTGATAATATTTTCCCTTTTGCGCAATCAGACGCTCATGGTTTCCGCGCTCGATGATTCTGCCGTGTTCGAGCACCATGATAACATCTGCATTTTGAACGGTTGAAAGGCGGTGCGCTATTACGAAGACAGTCCTGCCCTGCATAAGACTGTCCATACCGCGCTGAACGATCGCCTCCGTGCGCGTATCAATGCTTGACGTTGCCTCGTCGAGTATCATAGCGGGAGGATCGGCAACGGCGCAGCGGGCTATGGCGATAAGCTGACGCTGTCCCTGTGAAAGTCCGGAGCCGTCACCGGTCAGAACGGTGTTGTAGCCGTTGGGAAGTCTTGTAATAAAGCCGTCGGCGTTTGCAAGCTTTGCGGCATGGATGCATTCCTCGTCCGTTGCGTCCAGTCTGCCGTAACGGATGTTGTCCATGACCGTGCCGGTGAACAGGTTGATATCCTGCAAAACGATTCCGAGAGAGCGGCGCAGGTGCTTTTTGTTGATCCGTTTGATGTCGATTCCGTCGTACAGGATCTGCCCGTCCTGAATATCATAGAATCTGTTGATAAGATTCGTGATCGTCGTTTTGCCGGCGCCCGTGTGCCCGACAAAGGCGACCTTCTGACCGGGCTCGGCATACACGTTCATGTCAAACAATACCTGTTTGCCTGCGATGTATGAGAAATCCACATTGATAAGACGGACATCGCCCGTGAGCTTGATATAGGAGCATTCGCCGGAATTGTCCTGCGGCGGGATCTTCCACGCCCAGATGCCGGTGCGCTTCGTTGTTTCGCGGATCTTACCGTCAGCGATCTCCGCTCTTACGAGCGTAATATCGCCGTCATCGGATTCGGGATCTTCATCGAGCATTTCAAATATTCGCTCTGCGCCCGCCAGCGCCATGACGATGGAGCTTACCTGCTGGCTCATCATGTTGAACGGACGGTTGAAGCTTTTTGAGACCTGAAGAAATGAAATTATCGTGCCCGCCGTCATTAAAGCCGAGCCGCCGGCGGAAAACGCCGCGCCGACGATCGCGATAACGACGTACTGGATATAGCCGATACTCATCATGACAGGCATTACAAAGCTTGCGAGGGTAAACGCCGTGGAAGCGGTTTTATAGAGGTCATCGTTTTTCTGATTGAAGATCTCTTTTGTTTTATCCTCGTGGCAGAAAACTTTTATGACCTTCTGCCCGTTTATCATTTCCTCAACAAAGCCGTTCGTGTCGCCCAATGTGCGCTGCTGACGAATAAAGTATTTTGAGCTGACCTGACTTGTTTTTTTCGTCAGAAGCAGCATGAGCGCCGTAAAGAAAATGACAACGAGCGTGAGCCAGATGCTTAAAGAGAGCATGGATACAAACAAAACAACGACCGTGATAAGCGAGGAACAGAGCTGCGGGATCGTCTGCGTGATAAGCTGTCTGAGCGTATCCGTATCATTCGTGTAATGGCTCATGATGTCGCCGAAGGAATTTGCGTCAAAATATCTTATCGGCAGCGTCTGCATATGAGCAAACATTTCGTCTCTGATATCCTTCAGTACGCCCTGACCGACCGGTATCATAAGACGCTGTGTAAGAAACGCCGATACGACGCCGATGACGTAAATAAATGCCATCATACAGATGACGAATACGAGCTTTGCCATCAGTGCGCCGTCCGCGGGATTCGCCGCAAGCGGTGTAACGTAGTCATCGACGAGCGATTTTAAAAACAGGGAGCTCGCGGCGTTGACAAGTGCTGTGAAAACAGTAAATATAAGAAGCAGTATCAGACGGACTTTGTATTTTACAAGGTATTTTAAAAGACGTTTGGCAGTACCCTTAACATCCTTTGTCCGTCTGCCTGACATTTGAAGTCTTCCCGGAGGTGGTGCCATTATTCTTCTCCTCCTTTAAGCTGAGATGTGTAGACCTCGCGATAGATATCGTTTGTCTTCAGCAATTCATCATGCGTTCCGATGCCGTCGATGCGTCCGTTATCAAGCACGACGATCTTATCGGCATCCTGCACGGAGCTTATGCGCTGCGCAATGATGATTTTCGTGGTTTCGGGTATGTAGCTTCTGAAGCCCTCGCGGATCGCTGCATCGGTCGCCGTATCGACGGCGCTTGTCGAGTCATCGAGAATAAGGATCTTCGGCTTTTTCAAAAGCGCACGGGCAATGCAAAGACGCTGCTTCTGACCGCCGGATACGTTTGTACCTCCGCGGCTTATCGCGGTGTTGTAGCCGTCCGGCATTTCATTTATGAAGCCGTCGGCCTGCGCAAGCTTACAGGCTTCGATAAGCTCCTCATCTGTCGCATTTTCGCTGCCCCAGCGCAGATTTTCCTTGATCGTGCCGGAGAAAAGCTCATTTTTCTGCAAAACCATCGCGACACTGTTTCGCAGGACATCCAGATCATATTCACGGACATCGACTCCGCCGATTTTCAGAGAACCGGAGGTAACATCGTACAGTCTCGGTATGAGCTGCACGAGAGTCGATTTTGAAGAGCCCGTTCCGCCGATGATGCCGACTGTTTCGCCGGATCTGATCGCAAGGTCAACATCACGCAGACAGAGCTTTTCCGGATTTCCCGAATATGAGAAATTCACGTTTTCAAATATGATCGAGCCGTCTTTGACTTCCGTTACCGCGTTGTCGGGAGCTTTGATGGTGCTCTCCTCGTCGAGTATCTCGACGACACGCTTAACGGATGCCTGTGATACGGTTATCATGACGAATACCATTGACAGCATCATAAGGCTGTTGAGTATCATACTCGCGTATGCGATGATGCTTGAAAGCTGACCGGTCGTCATTGTGCCGGAAATGATGAATTTCGCGCCGAACCATGATGCGAGCAGAACACAGGTATACACGATCGCCTGCATGATCGGCCCGTTGAACGATGTTATCTTTTCCGCTTTGGTGAAGGTCGAATAAATGTCATCCGAAACCTTCTTGAATTTTTCAATTTCGTGGTCCTCACGGACGTAGGATTTTACAACGCGGATACCGTGCAGATTTTCCTGAACAACGCCGTTGAGTCCGTCATAGATTTTAAACACACGGTCAAATACCGGATGCGCAAAATATATAATGATGTATAAGGCGACAGCCAGAACGGGGATCGCACAAAGATACATGAGAGAAAGCTTCACATTCGTTCTGAACGCGAAATACAGCGAAACGATCATCATAAGCGGACTTCTGACGGCAATGCGAATGGTCATCATGAACGCCTGCTGGATGTTCGTCACGTCAGTCGTAAGACGCGTCACGATGCTTGAGGTCGAGAATTTATCAATATTGGTAAAGGAAAACTCCTGCACCTTATGGAACATTTCACGACGAAGATTGTGCGCAAAACCGGAGCTTGCGCGGGATGAGAAAATAGCGGAGCAGATTCCGCAGACGAGGGCGCCGACCGCAAACACAATAAGCAGAAGGCAAAGCTTTACCGTGTAGGCCATATTGCCGACTTCAATGCCCTTGTCGATAACGTCTGCCATGAGATACGGGATGATTACCTCGAGCACGACCTCTAAAAGGACAAAGAGGGGAGTCAGAAGCGTTTGCTTTTTGAACTCACCTACACACTTGATTATTTTTCTGTACATATAGGTTATCCTGTCTCCTTTCAGGGAAAGTAAAATTGTAAGCTTGCTAACATTATATTACGGCTGTACCGGCCTGTCAATACGTATTTGCGTGTACGGATGACTGCTCGGCGCTGGGCTCGTTTTCCGCGTTTTCACGCGCATTTGCAAGCATGAGCTTCAGCCTGTTTTCCTGATTGACCTTTGTAGCGCCGGAATCATAGTCGATCGCAACGATATTGACATCGGCATTCCGCTCTTTAATCGGCTTCATCATGCCTTTTCCGCAGATATGATTCGGCAGACAGCCGAACGGCTGTGTGCATACGATGTTTTTAACGCCCGAATGGGCAAGCTCAAGCATTTCGGCGGTGAGAAGCCAGCCTTCGCCCATTTTTGTGCCGATTCCGATATATCCCTCCGGCATTTTTACCGTGTCCTCAAAATGCGTAAGCGGCGTAAAGCGACCGTGAGAGCGCATAATTTCTATCATGTCATTTTTCTTTTTGCAGAGGAACAGATACGCAAGTCTTGCACCGACGGATCTTATAAAGCCGTCGGCGCGTATCTTATATTCAACGACGCTGTTGTAAACGCAGTAGAGCATAAAATCGAGAAGACCGGGAACGACGACCTCCGCGCCCTCGGAGATGAGAAAATCCTCAAGATTGTTGTTGCCGAGCGGAGAATATTTGACGAAAATTTCGCCGACTATGCCGACCTTGACCGTCTGCTTCGGCTGCATGGGGATATCGGCAAAATCGTTCAGGATCCTGCGCCAGTTTCGTTTTATCGCGGGATAAGAGACAACTTTGCCGCTGCCGAGCTCTTTTCCGAGCTTATCGACCCATTTGTCGGCAAGCGCCTGCGCTGCGCCCTTGTTGATTTCATAGGGCCTGCACTGGTTAATAAGCGACATGAGAAGATCACCGTATAAAAGCGCATACATCATGCCGTAAAGCTTACCGGGACCGAGCTTGAAGCCGGGGTGCTTTTCGATTCCGGCAAGACTGAAGGATATGACGGGAACATAATCATATCCGGCGCGCGCCAGCGCTTTCCGCAAAAGCGGGATGTAATTTGATGCTCTGCATCCGCCGCCGGTCTGGAAAAGGATCAGCGCGGTTTTATGCGGATCGTATTTGCCGGAGTTCAGCGCGTTTAGAAACTGTCCGATCACGAGAATGGCAGGATAGCAGGTGTCATTGTGAACGTATTTTAGTCCGGTGCCTATGATAGCAGGGCCGGATGTCTCCAAAAGCTCGCAGTTATAACCGTACGTTTTCAGGACGCTGATGATCATTTTAAAATGCATGGGAAGCATTGTGGGGACGAGGATCGTATAATCCTTCATGTCCTTTGTAAAGGGTATGTATGTTCGTTCAGGCATTTTTACGCTCCTTTTCCTCAAGCGCGCCGATAAGACTTCTCAGCCGTATTTTGACGGCGCCGAGATTTGTTATCTCGTCGATTTTTATCTGCGTGTAGTATTTTCCGGAGGCTTCAAGCATCGAGCGCACCTCATCGGTCGTTATAGCGTCAAGTCCGCAGCCGAAGGATACAAGCTGAACAAGCTCCGTATCGGGATGCATCGCCGCGTACCGCGCTGAACGGTAAAGGCGCGAATGATATGTCCATTGATTCAGCACGCGCGCCTTTTCGGGCTCGGCAAGATGATATACGCTGTCCTCGGAAACGACGACAAAGCCGAGCTGGATGGCAAGCTTGTCGATCCCGTGACTGATCTCGGGGTCTGCGTGATACGGTCTGCCGGCCAGTATCATAATGCGTTTGCCGTTTTCACGTGCGTATTTTACAGCCCGCTCGCCCTCGGCGCGGACATCTTCACGGTATCTGTAATATTTCTCAAACCCGGACTTTACCGCGGCACGGATCTCGCTTTTCATTATATCGCCGTACTTTTCGTGAAGATTTTTATATAACGTCTGCTCCAAAAGGCGCGGAGAGTCAATATTCAGATTGGGCGAGAGAAAACTGATTTTCGCAAGGCTGTCCATGTTGCCTCGTAAAAGCTCGGAATAATACGCGACGACAGGACAGTTATAGTGGTTGTCACCGGCTTTTTCATTGATGTTGTAAGTTAAGCACGGGTAAAATAGCGTGTCGATTCCGGCGGCGATGAGCTCTTCCATATGTCCGTGCATGATTTTCGCGGGATAGCAGGCCGTATCGGAGGGAATGGAAAACTGCCCGCGCTCGTAAGTCTTGCGCGTGGAAAATTCGGAGAAAACGACCTCAAAGCCGAGTTTTGTAAAAATTTCATGCCAGAGCGGGGCAAGCTCATATACGCCGAGCGCCATCGGAATCCCTATTCTGCCGCGCTTTCCGGACACGGGCTTCAATTCGGCAAGCCTTCCGCGCTTGTATTCGTGGAGATTCGGAATACTGTCATCTGTTTTTTCTTTTCCGAGTCCGCGCTGGCACTGGTTGCCGGATATGAATTTCCGGCCGTCGGGAAATCTGTTGATTATCAGTCTGCAATGATTCGTGCAGCCGGAGCACACGGCTGTCTGCGATGTGTGCGTGAACGAAGCAAGCTCGGCGGAAGAAATGATACTGCTTTCCGTAAAGCTTTTGGCGTACAGCGCAGCGCCGAACGCGCCCATCAGTCCCGCGATCGCCGGACGGATAACATGGCAGCCGAGTTCGTTTTCAAAAGCGCGGAGGACAGCGTCATTCAGAAAGGTACCGCCCTGCACGACGATGTGTTCCCCGAGCTCTTTCGCCGAGCCTGCGCGGATGACCTTGTAAATCGCATTTTTGACGACGCTTACGGAAAGACCGGCGGAAATATCCTCAACGCCTGCGCCCTCTTTTTGAGACTGCTTGACGGATGAATTCATGAAAACCGTGCATCTCGTGCCGAGATCGACGGGGCTTTTTCCGCGAAGCCCCAACGCTGCAAAAGCCTCGACGGAATAGCCCATCGCGCGCGCAAAGGTCTCAATAAAGGAACCGCAGCCGGAGGAGCAGGCTTCGTTGAGCATGATCGAGTCGATCGCCCCGCTTCGTATTTTGAAGCATTTTATGTCCTGCCCGCCGATGTCGAGAATGAAATCCACATCCGGCTGGAAATACTTTGCCGCGGTGTAGTGCGCGATCGTTTCGACAAGACCTGTGTCAACGCGGAACGCGGACTGAATAAGTGCTTCCCCGTATCCCGTGACGGCGCTGCCGCAGATCTTTATTCTGCTTTCACAGAGAGCGTAGATCTCCGCAAGCTTTTCACGGATCAGCTCAACGGGATTGCCCTTGTTTGAGCTGTAATAGGAGTAAAGCAGACGGTTGTCCTCGGAAATAAGACACAGCTTTGTCGTTGTGCTGCCGCAGTCTATGCCGAGCCATGCGTTTCCCGCGTATGCTGCAATATGGCAGGAGGCGATATCCGCCGCGCCATGGCGTTTCTTGAATTCCTCGTATTCATCCTCCGTGTCAAACAGCGGCGCAAGCCTGTTTGAATTGTGTCTCATTCTGCCCTCGGCAGAAATAAGCGCCTGCGTGAGCTCGTCGTATGTAAATTCGCGCCCGTCCTTTAAGCTGTACATGGCTGCGCCCATCGCCACGGCGAAAAGGCCGTATTCGGGAAATATCGCGGTTTCATCCGTGAGCTTCAGCGTTTCGACAAAGCGTTCGCGAAGCCCCTGACAGAAATGAAGCGGACCGCCGAGAAACATGACTTTCCCGTCGATTTTTCGCCCCTGCGCAAGTCCGGCCACTGTCTGATTGACGACGGACTGATAAACGCTTGCGGCTACGTCGGCTTTTGCCGCGCCCTGGTTTAAAAGCGGCTGTATATCGGTCTTTGCAAAAACACCGCAGCGTGACGCGATCGGGTAAAGCCGCGTGTGTTCAAGACTTGCCCTGTCCATTTCCTCGACGGTCATGTCAAGCAAAACAGCCATTTGGTCAATAAACGCTCCCGTGCCTCCGGCGCAGCTTCCGTTCATGCGCTCGTCCGTGCCGCCTTTAAAGAAAATGACT